>JAFYVO010000240.1 GCA_017549085.1 Thermoguttaceae bacterium | reverse complement strand
GCGGTTGATTTCGTCGGCGAGAACGACGTTCGCAAAAATCGGGCCCGGGACGAATTCGAAGTCTTGCGTCTTCGGGCGGTAAACGTCGGCGCCGACGACGTCGAGCGGAACAAGGTCGGAAGTGAATTGAATTCGGGAAAACGTCGCGTTCAAACTGCGGGCGAGGGCTTGCCCGAGGAGCGTTTTGCCGACGCCGGGAACGTCTTCAAGGAGAAGATGCCCTTCGGCGAAAAAGGCGACGAGGGTTAAACGAACCGTTTCCGGCTTGCCGATGAAGGCGCGTTCGACGTTTTCCGTCAAGCGTTGAACGGCCGTCGCGATTTCCCGAGCGTTCATAAATCGTCTTCCTGTTTGAAAAAAAATTAAGCGCTTTTTGCACAAGCAAACACGGGGCTTTCTTTATTTTAGCAAATTTGCGCATTTTAACAAGACGGAACGGCGCTTTTTAGCGGTTTTGGCGAATAAATAAGGAAAAAGAGGGGAAAGCGGGAGAACGAAACGGAGAAAAAATTGAGAAAACGCGAAAAAAACGCCGTCGAGCGCGTCGCGAAAACGGCTCGACGGCGAAAGGTTGGCGTCGTCGGTTTAACGTCGAGGTTCGTCGGCGTTCGGCGCGGAGACGCGTTCGGTCGAGAAGGCGTTCGGCGCGAGTTCGAGCGGTTCGATTTCCGGGAAAAGTTCGGCGAGCGCGTCGGCGAGTTTCGGCCCGCGAGCGTCGGTCATAACGACCTTGCCGTCGCGACCGATAAGAATCAATTCCGGAACGCCGTTGATCGCGTAATAGTCGTGCAGGTGTTCGAAGCCCGCCGCGACCGACTCCGTTTGCGAGATCATCGGCCAAGGAATTTCGTTTTCGACGACGAACGACTTTAACTTCGCGACGTCTTGGTCGATACTATATCCGATAAGTTCGAAGTCGGCGTCTTTGTATTTAGCGTAAAACTCCTTCAAGATCGGGAGTTCGCGGCGGCAGGGGCCGCACCAAGTCGCCCAAAATTCGACGAGGACGACCTTGCCTTCATAATCTTTCCAGTCAAATTTTTTCTCGAACTTGCCGTCTTCGAGGAGAAGCCCTTCGAGTTTGAGTTGGGAGCCGGGGAGACGCGCGAATCGACGGCGGCCGAGCGTCTTTTTGATCGGTTGAATCAGCGTCGGATTCTTGGTTTTTTCGAACTCTTCGCCGAGAAGATCGAGCGCGGCGTCGCCGACGGCGTTCGAGTAGGCGCGCATCTGCATAACGATCTGATAGGCGGTTTCGCCGTATTCCGGGTTCTCGACCGCGAACGCGACCGCGTCTTGCGCAAGCGACATAAACGCGTCGTCGCGAATCTTCGCCGCCAAATTTTGCGCGACTTGGAGTCGAACGAGGAAGGCGTAATTCGCGTATTCAAGGTATTCGGCGCGTTTTGCGGCGGCTGTTTCCGCGTCGGAGGCGGCTTCGAACGCTTGTTTCGCGTCGGCGGCCAACGCGGCCAACTCGTCGAAGCGCGGCCCGAGTTTTTGCGCGGCGACGCCTTCTTCGAGCGCGAACGTCGCGACGATTTGCGCGAGTTGCGAGACGTATTGGGTTCGTTCGTCGGCGGTCAAGTCGAGCGCGAGGAGCGCTTTCGTCGACTCGTAAAACGCGGCGGCCGACTCGGCGTAAAGGCGTTCGGCGTCGGCGGGCGCGGCGTTTTGGAGCGCTTGCGTCAACTCGTCTTGGAAGGCGAGGAGTTCGGCTTTCGACGCGTTTTGCGGAACGGCAAGGCGAGCCGTCGCGGCGGCGTCTTGCGCGAACGACGGAGAAAGAGCGAACGAACAAGCAAACGCGGCGACGAGGCAATTCAGATAAAAACGACGGAATAACGAAAAACGCATAAAATACTCCGGTCGGGTAAAATAAGGGAGAGGAAAAATAAGGGAACCGAGCGCGCCGCGTCGAAACGCGACGTCTGAGCGCCCTTTATTAATATATTGACGTTATTAATATATATTGGGGAAACCGAACGAGCGGCGGGCGAACGGGACTCGCGCCGCGACGTTAGAACGGGTTGTGAACGTCGATCGGGCCTTCCGGGAAGGTTTCGCCGCTCAGTTCGCGGTACATCGGGCAGTTCGACTGCATATGAATCGGAAGTTCGCGGTCTTTCCACATCACCATCGAGTCGTTCGGGAGGCGCCAACCGTTCCGTTCGTAAAACGAGACGAGCGGTTCGCGACAAAAGAGGACGGCGAACGGGTACCCGAGCGCGGTCGATTCGGCGAGCGCGACGTCGAGGAGGCGCGTCGAAAGGCCGCTTTTGCGAAATTCCGGCGCGACCGAGACGCCTTGGATTCCGGCGACCGCGTACCGCCAGTTCCAGCAGGTCGTGATGGCGCGCTCGACGACGGCGACATGCCCGACGACGCGAAACGGGGCGTCGTCCGAGGCCGGAACGGTCGCGAGGACGGTGCGAACCGGACGGGCGTCGTGCCAAGCGCGGCGCGTTCGGAAAATATCCGCCCAATTCGGAAACGTTTCGACGAGAAAACGCCGAATTTCGCGATCCGTCGTCGCGTCGATTTGCGATTCGTCGAGCGTTTGAACCGTTGCGGCTTCGACCATTGGAGCGCTTTCGTTGCGGAGGTTAACGCGGGAGGAAAAATTAGAGACTTGAAACTTTTCGCGGCCAAGGAGGGCGAAAGTCGGGCGTTTTTTACCGACGCTTGACATTTTACGTCTTTTATCGATTTACAAAAGAGGCGAACGCGCCAAATTGCGATTTTTTCTTAAAATATTGCCGAAAGATTGACCGATAGGGCTTGATTTGCTCCGATTTCGGGGGTATTATTAGGACGTCGACGCCAATTTTGTCGAACGCAAATTTGGGGGAGAACGTTTGACGCCCGAACGCAACGTTTGGGACGGCGAGGAGCGATCGGCTCTTTTCGCGCGACGAAAGCCGCCGATTTAAATCGCCGCGACCGTTCGAAACAACGATTAACGACGTCGAGAAAAAAGCGCGCCTAAGCGCGGGCTTTTTTATTGACGTTCATTTTTTTTTTGACAAATTATTTACATTAGGAGAGCTGAAATGGCCGCTATTGTTAATGCTGAAACTTGCGTCGCTTGCGGCGCTTGTGTTGACGCCTGCCCGTGCGGCGCGATCGAAGTCCAAGACGTCGCCGTCGTCAACGACACTTGCGCCGGTTGCGGCGCTTGCGTCGACGCTTGCCCGTGCGGCGCGATCACCCTCGAGTGATTTTCAACCGTTGACCGCGTCGACGTAAAGCGGCGCGGTTAGCGAGCGAGAAAGCGATAACGCCGAAAGAAGCGGTTTGTTTAAAGCGAACCGTTTCCCGGCGTTTTTTGTATTAATAGGGGAAAAACGACGGTCGCGACGCCGACGTTGGAAAAATTGGGCGGACTGGGTAAAATAGGGGGGCGGAGAAACGTCTTGACAACGACGGATAACGCAAAGCAAGCGACGGTCGCGCCGCCGACGTTGGAAGAATGGGCGAACTTGGTAAAATAGGGGAGTAGGGAAACGTCTTGACAACGACGGATAACGAAAAGGAAGCGACGGTCGCGACGCCGACGTTGGAAAAATTGGGCG
>JAFYVO010000239.1 GCA_017549085.1 Thermoguttaceae bacterium | reverse complement strand
GCGGCGCGCCGCCTCCGTCCCGCTCGTTTTTCATTCCTTAGCTCCTCGCGCCGTCAAGGCGTCGACGCTCTCGTTCTTCAACTCGGACGCCCGCCGTTTTGCTCCGTCGACCGTCCGTTATTAACGATTGTATCGGAAAATCAGGCGCGTCGTATTCAGAAAATCTTCCTTTTTTTATCAAATCAACCTATTCGGCCAAAACCGCGCAAACCGGCGTCGCCCCGCCGCCTTTCCGCGCCTCGCCGACGCCGTTTCGCGCGTCTTTTCACCCCAAACGTTTTCTTATAAACGCAAGGCAACAAAGAAGATAAACGGCATACGCGAGCAACGACGCCGCGGCGAGTCCAAACGCTCCTGCGCCGCGACTCGCCGCCCACCAAGCGCCCGTCAAAAACAAAGCGCCCCAAATCGCGTTCAAAAAGAAATGGCTCCAAATAGCCCCCAAGCTCGTCAAGGCGCTAGCGCAAACGTTGCAAACGCTAAGGATAACGCCGACGCCCAACAAGAGAACCAACGTCGGAACGCCGCCTTCAAACTCCTTGCCAAAAGCGCGCATCGCCCAAGGCGCCAAAACGCTCGCGCCCGCCGCCGTTACGACCGCCAAAAGCAGGTTCAATAAAGCGTTTCCCTTCAACGTTTTAATATAACGCGCCTTATTTTTCAGCGCGTTAAATTCCGTCAACGTCGGCAAAAGAGCCTGCGTCGCGATATTCGGTAAATAAAGAACCGCCGTTTGAATTTGCCTCGCCGACTCAAAAATCGCCACTTCCGCGAGTCCGTTTTCTTGCGCCGCCAGAATAACCGTCGCGACCGTTCCAGCCATTCCAGTCGTTACAGAAGCCAAAGTTTGCGGAAGACAAAAATTCCATAAAATGCTTCTTTCTTGCCAAAATTCGTCAAATCGGTAACGAATCCCGCGCTTTTTCAACTGCGAATAAATAAACGCGCCATTTATCAAATAATTCAAAAGCGCCCCGGAAGCAAAACCTAAAATCGCACCCGTCAAGCCGCCCCAATAGGCGCCCAAGACAAAAAACGGCGTCGCCCCCAAGCCGCTCGCCGCCGTCGCGATCGCCAACCCGCGAAACGCCTTAAACCCCGACATCACGCCCGCTTGCGCGCTCACCGTCGCGCTCAAAATCAACAGAATCGAAGCAAGACGCGTCTGCCCGATCAAACGCGTCGCCTCCGGAATCTCGCGATACAACGCCGGAATCAACAAGCAAAAAAGCGCGGCGACGATCGCGCTCGAAATAAAGGAAAAGACGTAATTTAGCGCGATCACCCGCCCGACGCGCTCCTTGTCGGTCGCCGCCAACTCCGCGACGTGCTTTGTCGCCGTTCGCCCCATTCCAAAACTCGCCAACACGACGAAACCGTTGACCGTCGAACGAATCAGACAAAATTCGCCGTAAACGACGGCGCCTAAGATTCTCGCGACCAAAATCACCGAAATCAAAGCGCCGACGCGCGCCGCCAACGACGCGACGGTCAGCCAAAAGAAATCGCTCGCGAACCGAGAAGCCAACTGAGACGAAACGACGCGCCTCGTCCAAGAAGCCCAAAACGTCTTTCGCCGTTTTGTCTCCCCCGCTTCTTCGTTTGCGCAATCGCCGTCTCTTTCCGCGTCTCTTTGATTTCTCATATTACCGAGCAAAAATCTATTTCCCGCTCGTTCCGCGCGTAAACGGCTTAACAAAAAGGAATCGCGCGACGACCT
The DNA here is from genome assembly GCA_017549085.1 of Thermoguttaceae bacterium. GTDB lineage: Bacteria > Planctomycetota > Planctomycetia > Pirellulales > Thermoguttaceae > RUG369. The sequence goes on along the minus strand of JAFYVO010000239.1, from coordinate 1,939 downwards.
CGACGGCGTAAAAGAGGAGTCGCCGACAACGCCAAAAGCGGCTCGGCTGCTTTAATAATCGATAAAACCACTCAAGATTCATTTTTTGCCAAGCCAACGGCGCGCGCTTAACCGTTCCCGCGAACGTGTCGAGCGTTCCGCCGACGCCGAGGCAAAGCCCGACGCCCGTTCGAGCGGCGTATTCGCGAATCCAACGCTCTTGACGCGGACTCCCGAGCGCGACGATCAGCGCGTCGGCGTTCGAGTCGGCGATTTCTTGCGTCAACGCCTCCATTTCCTCCGCTTTAACGTACCCGTTCCGCCGCCCCGCGACGCGAATGTCGGGATAACGTCGGCGCAACTCCTCGACGGCGGCCGCGCTCGCCTCTTCCTTAGCGCCGTAAAAAAAGAGGTTAAGCCCTTCGCAGCCGCTGCGAGCGCAAACGGCCTCCGCGAGATCGGCGCCGGGCACGCGTTCGATCTTGCGCCCGTTCAATAAACGCGACGCCCAAACGACGCCGATTCCGTCCGGCAACGCGAGGTCGGCGCCTTCAACAAATTCCGCAAGTTCGGCGTTTTCGCGAAGCGCGAACGTCTTTTCCGGATTGATCGCGACAACGTAACTCAACTTCGTTCGATCTTTCGCCAACTCGATCGCCCGTTCGACCGCCGTTTTCATTGTCAACGCGTCAACCGGCGCGCCTAAAACGCGCGTTCGCTCAATTTTGCTCGCAGTCATTCGTTTCCGCCGTTCAATAAACCCAAGTTTGATTACCGTTCTTAAACGGTTAATTCAAAAATAACAATTCCAACGTTAACGCGAATTATTTCAGTTTAACCGATTTTACCGAAATCGCTAGGGGGCGTCGGTCAACTTTCTCGCAAAATTCCCCGCGCCGCCTTCGCTCTTCCTTTCGCTCCGGGCCCGTCCGGAGATTTTTAGAAAAATCGCGAAAAATTCGTCAAAATTTCTTGCGTTCCCGTTAAAAATCTGTTAAAATCGTTCTTGGAGCAATTTCGCGCCATTTTTTCCGCGTCGTTTGTTCGAACGCGCCCCGACGTCCTTATATATAAGCGTCGCGCGTCTTTTTCTCGTTTCCCAACGCGTTTTCATTTCCAACGCGTTGGGAAACGACGGCGCGCGCTTCGCCGTTTTTGGAGGTGTTATTATGAAAAAATCGTTCGTTTCCGCCCTCGCCGCCCTTCTGTTGGCTCCGGTCGTCTCGCTCGCCCAAGACGCCGCTTTCCCGCCCCTCCCGACGACGCCGACGGTCGCGCACCGCGGTTTCTCCGCCGCCGCGCCGGAAAACACCCTCTCGTCGGTGATGGCCGCGATCGAAGTCGGCGCGCAAGGTTGCGAATTCGACATTTATCAATCGAAAGACGGCGTCGTCTACCTCAATCACGACGGCAAGCTCAAACGCACGACCGGCCTCGACAAAAGCTGCGCCGAAGCGACCTTCGAAGAACTCCGCCAACTCGACTTCGGCGCTTGGAAGGGCGAACAATTCAAAGGCGAAAAACTCACGACTTACGACGAAGCGCTCGCCGTCCTCAAATACACGAAGACCCGCCCGGTCGTCGAAGTGAAAGCGAACGGTTTCGAAGACAAAGTCGTCGACGGGCTCCGTCGTTTCAACCTGATCGAAACCGCGGTCGTCATCGACTTCAGCGCCGATCGCGTCAAGAAAATGCGCGAACTCGAACCGAAACTTTGCGTCGCTTGGCTCACCGGTCTCCAAAAGAACGAAACGCCGAAGCAATGCGCCGAACGCATCATTAAAACGCTGAAAGAAATCAACACGAACGTCGTCGACGTTCACTTCGCCGCCGTCAACGAAGAATTCCTCCTTGCCGAGAAGTGCCGCGGTGAAGTTGTTGATGATGCCCGCGTGCTGAGGATTCTCTCCGTCGGTCTCGACCTCGATGACCTCCTTGTCGGGCTTCTTGAAGCCATTGG
>JAFYVO010000238.1 GCA_017549085.1 Thermoguttaceae bacterium | reverse complement strand
GCAAAGAAGTCGGCGCGATCGACTCCGGCGTCTATCGCCTCGTCGTTTCGGAAGAGGAAATCGTCGACGTCTTGAAGAAAGACACGTTCACCGTCGCGACGCGTTGCGAGCGTCGAAGATTTTGGCGCGTCGAGCGGAGGCGAACCCGAAAATCGAGTTCCTTTGGAACCGAGTTCCGGAGGAGATTTTGGGGACGGACGAAGCGGGCGTTACCGGCGTTCGCTTGGCGAGCGTCGTCGGCGAACCGACGCTCGAACTGGAGGCGGCCGGCGTTTTCGTCGCGATTGGGCATAGGCCGAACGTCGCGTTTTTGGGCGGTCAACTCGAACTGACGGAAAACGGTTTCATTAAGCGAACCGTTCCGTTCCGAACCGATACGAGCGTCGCGGGCGTGTTCGCCGCCGGGGACGTCGCCGACGAGCGGTACCGTCAAGCGGTCGTCGCCGCCGCGTCCGGGGCCTGCGCCGCGCTCGACGCCGAACGATTTTTACTTGCGACCGAAAATTAACCTCGTCGATAGCGCGCAATGTTTTGAAATTTGCCTGCGTTTTCGATAAGTCGGCGATAAATGTGATAAAAGGAACGAAAAAAACGCGCGGGGCGTTGACAAACGCGAATAATCAGGTAAAATTTATCGGTAGCTTTAACGCGGCGCGAAGTTTTTCGCACTTGGCGCGGTTTGTAGATTAAAGTTCTTAAAATCTTGCTGTAATTAGCGGAATGCGTAAATATTATTATGTGTGTCCTCGTTGCGGACGCTGTTATAAGCGTTATATCCCGCGACGCAAAGCGAAATGCGCTTTCTGTTCGACCGTTTGGAAGACGCGTAAAGCGAAGGGAACGCGTTCGGCGTTTTCTTGGACGGCGACGTTGACGACTATTTTGGGCGTTCTCGCGATCGCGTTCTTAGCCGGGCGCGAGTTCGGCGCTTTTTCGAAAACGCCGAAAATCGAGAAAACTCATTCTTGGGAAACCGAGCTTGAGACGGCGCCGGAAAGCGTCGAGGACGCGGCGAACGTCGAAAGCGGCGAAACTTCGGGAGCGACTGAAACGCTCGAAAGCGGCGAAACTTCGGGATCGACCGAAACGTCGGAAGACGCGGCGGAATGAACGAGCGTCGACGGTTTTTGAGCGCGGTTTTAACGATCGGAGCGGCGGCGACCTTTTCGGGGGTTTGCGCGGCGGCGGACGACGCTTGGCTTTGGGGCGCTCCGGGCGCTCGAACGACGTATTCCGCGCCGTACGACCCGAACGACGCGCCGCAGATTCCGCTTTTGAAGCGTTCGGCAACCGCGACCGGCGGCGGAGCGGGAAGCGACGCGGCGAAAAAGAACGTCGAAACGAGCGGCGGGCCCCGCGTCGGCGACTCCGGAACGTTCGTCGGAACCGACGGGAAGACGTATTATTATCGTTTCGTCGAAGGCGTTCGTCGGCGCGCGATCGTCGAAACGCGTCCCGACCCTTCGTCGCCGAGCGGTTGGCGCAAAATTTGGCGATACGTCGACGAACCGCGTTTGATTAAGCAAATTTGGCCGGCGGAAACGTCGACGGCGCCGGAGCCTTGCCGACCTGTCGAAAACGTTGTCGAAACGTCGGAAAACAACGGCGCGAGCGCGTCTCTAAACGAACCGCCGATCCTTTATCGAGCGACCGTTCGCGCGGTCGTTCCTTGACGAATCGCAAGTAAAACCGCCCAAGAGGCGGTTTTTTTTTGTTCATTGCTTGGCTTAAACGTCGATTTTCTATATAGGTTTTATTAATTTATTCTTGTTTGAATTCGCGCGTTTGGTTGCGGCGCGGCGAGCGATTTTCTTGCGATTCTTTTTAAAAATTTTGTTCTTTTCTTAAAAAATTTACTCGATTAAGCCGATAGTAGTAGTATCGAGGTTTGGAACGATTTTGGAACTTAAATCGCTTGCAACGCCGCGCCGGATTCAAACGCGTTGAAGGATAAACGCTGGAACGGCAAGGTTTGGCGATTGCCGGAATCGTTCCGCTCGGAACGCGTTTTTTCAAAACAACGTTGCGGCGGACGGACGACGTTCGGCGCAAAGGGAAAAAGCGTTCGCAACGTTTCGTCCCGAAGTCGGCAAGGAAGTCGGGAAAGCGGTTGGGATAAGCGCGCGTCGACGTTTGAACGGGACGCGCCCAACGTTGGGGACGAAACGGTCGACGACAAAACGCCCGAACGTTCGCGGCGTCGCGCCTTGACAAAGCGGGGAAAGAAAACTTCTCGCCGCCGGTTTTTTTACGGTTGGTTTCGTTAAAATAGAGGTTTTAGCGAAGATGGGGAATGTTTTCTTGCGCCGTTGGGTCGTCGCGGCGCGTCGAGCGACGGTTGAGAACGGGAACGGCGCTTTCGGAGAACGTCGCAAGGACGCGGAGATTCTTCGAACGGCGAGCGTTAACGTCGGGGCGGCGCGTCGTCTCAAACGCGGAGAAATCGGCGTCGCTTGGTAAGCGCGGCTTTCGGTCGCGACCGTTCGGCGTTCTTTTTCCAATGAAAAACGGCTCGATTTAACGACAAAAGGTCGGAAAATCGCGTCGGATTGAAAAAAACGACGAAACGACCGTTCGTTGAACGACGAATCGGCGACGTTTCAACGCGTTAACTTTTGCTTGTTGTTGGTTGGACTGAAAAAATCAGGGAGGATTTTATGGTCGCGACGCAGTCTCTTGCCGAAGACGTCGCCCGTTTGTGGCAAAACTTTATCGAAGATCGTTCGAATCAAACGCTTCGCAACGCGTTGATCGAACAATATTTGCCGCTCGTGCGTTATCATGGCGAACGCGTTTGGTCTCGCCTCCCGGACGAGGTCGACTTGGACGACTTGGTTTCGTCGGGCATTTTCGGTCTGATGGACGCCATCGACGCGTTTGACCCGGCGCGCGGCGTTAAGTTCGAGACGTATTGCGTCCCGCGCATCCGCGGCGCGATGCTCGACGAACTCCGCAATATGGACTGGGTGCCCCGACTCGTGCGTTCCCGAGCGCGCAAGTTGTCCGAAGCGAACAAGGAACTCTCCGACCGTTTGGGCCGTCTCCCGACGCAAGAAGAGTTGGCGAAACACCTTAAGATGAGCAAAGCGGAACTCGATCGCGTTCTCAACGACGCGAACGCCGTCAATCTCGTCAGCTTGAACAAGAAGTGGTTCGAAACGGACGGCTCGAAAGACGTCAGCGAAATCGACTTGGTCGAAGACGCGCGCGGCGAAGACCCGACGAGCCGCATTCAAAAGTCGGACGTGATGCGCCTTGTAACGAAGGGGCTCAGCCGCAACGAACGAATGATCATCATTCTCTATTATTACGAGGAAATGACGATGAAGGAAGTCGGCGCGACGCTCGATCTGAGCGAAAGCCGCGTCAGCCAAATGCACAGCGCCATCGTCAACCGCCTGCAGCAACAATTGAGCGACCGTCGACCCGAGTTCGTTTGACGCGAACCGAGCCGCCGCGTTGGGCGAGCCGTCGAAGGAAAAGGCGCCGCGTTCTTGGCGGCGCGTCGAGGAAAAAACGATGAAACGCGGACGTTCTCGTTATTCTAGCGGTAAAAATTGCGACGCCGATTCGTTATTCGATGAAAACGCGGCGTCGTCTTGGGGTAAAAACTTCGACGACGAAGAAATCGACGAAACGGAAGACGACGCGTCGGCGGAAGTCGGCGCGTTGAGCGGACGTTGCGATTTCACTTTCTTGGCGAAAGACGATAAACCGGGCGCTTTGAGCGACGCGGAGAAAGTCGGCGATTCGAGCGTTTTAGAGAAAACGGCGAACGGCGGCGAATTGGCGAACGACGGCAAACAAGAGCGTCGGGGCGTTTTAGCGGAAACGGGCGAAACGGCGAAGGGAAACGTTCCCAAGGTAGCGCTAAAATCGGCTGAATCGGCGGAATCGATATATAAGGCGGAGTCGGCGGCGAACGAAGAATCGACCGACTTTGAAGACGAAGCGTCGGAAGAACCGTCTCGAATTTGGACGCCGAACGAACTGATCGACGATATTCTCCTCTCGACCGTCGACGGCGTCGGCCCGCTGACCGCGGAGCGTTTGATCGCGTATTTTGGGTCGGCTAGCGAAGTTTTGCGGGCGTCGCGGCGCGATTTGGAGCAAGTCGAAAAGGTCGGGCCGACGTTGGCGCGAAAAATTTCGCAAGCGCGGGAAGCCTGCGACGTCGAGGCGTTGCTCCGATTCTGCGAAGAAAACGGGATCGAAATCGTCGCGTTTCGGGACGCTCGGTACCCGGCGCGACTGCGGGAAATCGACAATCCGCCGCGACTTCTGTACGTTCGCGGCGCCTTTGCGCCGGAAGACCGAACGGCGATCGCGGTCGTCGGAACGCGGGGCGCGACGCGGTACGGGCTCGACCAAGCGCGACGTTTGGGGCGCGAGTTGGCCGAAGCGGGATTTACCGTCGTCAGCGGTTTGGCGCTCGGAATCGACGGGGCGGCGCATCGCGGCGCGCTCGAAGTCGGCGGACGAACGTTGGCCGCGCTCGGAGGCGGCGTCGCGAAGGTTTATCCGCGCGAACACGAGGATTTAGCGCGACTTATCGCCAATTCGGGCGCCGTTTTCAGCGAGTATCATCCGCTGACGTCGCCGTTGGCCGGGAATTTTCCGGCGCGAAACCGTATCGTCAGCGGGCTTTCGCTCGGCGTGTTGGTGATCGAGTCGCCGTTGCGGAGCGGTTCGCTGATCACCGCGCGGCTGGCGGCGGAGCAAAATCGCGAAGTTTTCGCGCTCCCGGGCCCGGTCGACCGAGAAACGTCGCGCGGTTGTCATCAGCTTCTGCGCGAAGGCGCGGGGCTCGTCGAATCGGTCGAGGACGTGTTGGCGGCCCTTCCGGCGTTCGAACGACCTAAAAAACAAACGAAAATCGAAACGCGCGGCGGAAACGGGCGTTCGAGCGCGCTCGGCGGCAAACGCGTCTTGAACTCCGGCGCGACGAGCGATTTTGAGCGCGTCAGCCGAGCGCGGCGCGACGCGGCGAAGGGAACGGCGCCGGTAAAAACGGAAAGATCGAGAAAATTTGACGGCGGTTCCGCGCCTTCCGCTCCGGAAAAGAGGGAGTCGACGGCGGTTTCGGCGGAAACGTTGGCGACGTTGAGCGCGGACGAGCGCAAAATCGTCGATTTAGTCGGCGCCGATCCGGTTCCGATCGACCGCGTCGTGCGCGAGTCGGGGCTCGGCGCGGCGAAAATCGTCGGGCTGATCGCGGCGTTGGAGTTCAAAAAAATTCTTTGCCGACGCGAAGGAAACGCCGTTTCCCGACGTTGACGCTAAAACGGTTCGTCTGAAAGAGGAAAAGAATCGACGACGCAAAACGCGCGCTTGACGGCGACTGGTTGAATTAGGGGGAATGGGTAAAACAGCGCGTTTAGGGAGACGGCCCGCTTCTCTTTTTTAATAAATAAGCTAAAATATAACGATGACAACGATTGATTGGACGGTTTTCGGAAAAGCCGTCGCGCGCGTTGGAATATCGGAGAGAAGAGAGACGCGTTTTTTAAAAGTCGCGTTGCGTTAATGAATTATCGAGCTGTTTTTGTTTTTTTGAGCGCGGTCGCTTGTTTCCTTGGCGTCGGGATGCTCTTTTGTATTCCTTGGGGATTCGAGGCGCTGGGAGGCGATTGGCGTTGGGAAGCGCGCGGCGTCGAGGGGCTCCTGATGGGCGCGGCGACTTCCTTCGTCGTCGCGTTTGCGTTTTACTGGTTTGGGCGCGGCGCCAACTCGACGCGACTTTTCCGCAAGGAAGCGATCGCGATCGTCGCGTTTAGCTGGGTGTTAGCGATTTTTTTGGGCGCGACGCCGTATTTATTCGGCGCCGCCGAGTTGCGACCGGGGGTTCCGGCGACCTTGGCCGACGCGATTTTTGAGTCGGCCTCCGGCTTGACGACGACCGGCGCGACCGTTTTCGGCGAGTTGGAAAATCCCGCTTCGCTGCCGCGAACCCTTCTGTTTTGGCGATTTGCAACGCACTTCTTGGGCGGTTTGGGGGTGATGTGCTTTTTCGTCGCGTTAATCGGACAGGGCGCGAATGGGAAGGCGATTATGAAGCTCGAACGCGGCGCTTCCGGGAATATGCCGGTCGCCAAAATGCGCGAGCTTGCGTTTGCGCTCTTTAAGATTTACGTCTTTTTAAACGTTTTGTGCGCGGCGGCGTTTTTTTGTTGCGGAGTTTCTTTTTTTGACGCGATAACGCACGCCTTTTCGACCGTCGCGACGGGCGGCTTCAGTTCGCGCAACGCCAGCGTCGCTTCTTTTGCGACGGATCCAAATGTTAATTGTGTCGCATTTGAGTTAACGGCGCTCTTTTTTATGCTTGTCGCGTCGACGAATTACGGGCTTCTTTATTGGGTCGCGTTAAGAAAACCGGGAAAATTGTTTCAAGACGCCGAATGGCGAACGTATTTGACGATATTAACCTTTGCGACCGTCGCGACGTTCGGTTTTGGTTGGGCGAAAGGGGATTTTAACAGGCCGAACGGTTCAACGTTTCGCTCCGTCGCGGCGGTTTCGGACGCGGGAGACGCGGCGTTGCGAGGGGAAGCCAAAGCCGTCGAGCGCGAAATCGTTTGGAGCGCGGCGGCTTTTCCGGCGGTTTCCGGCTCGTTAAGGGAGGAAAACGCGAGTTTAGCGGGGGGTGCGGGGAACGCGCAAAATAAAGGAAGCGGCGAAAAGGAATTGTCGGGGCAAGATAGCGGGATTGCCGCGACTAGCAAGATAAACGAAATAGGGAAAGTAAGCGAAACAAGCGGGATTCGGGGGATGAACGAAACAAGCGAAATTCGGGAAACAAGCGGGATTCGGGGGATAAGCGAAATTGGGGAAACAAGCGGGATTCGGGGGATAAGCGAAATTGGGGAAATAGGCGGAACAAGCGAAGCAAACGCGCCGAATTCTTGGCTCGACTCGCTGCGACTTTCCGCGTTTACCGTCGTTTCGTTGGCGTCCGGAACGGGGTTCGCGACGACGCGGTACGAACTTTGGAACGCGACGTCGTTGCTGATCTTAGCGTTGGTTATGTTTTGCGGCGGATGTTCGGCTAGCACGGCCGGCGGCGCGAAAATTTATCGCGTTTTTCTCCTCGGAAAAGCGATTTTGTCGAACCTCGAACGGACGCACAGCCCGAACGTGGTGCGTGCGACTCGATACAACGGCGAAAATTTGGAACGGGATTTTTTGAATTTTGTCGTCGCGCACTTGACGACGTTGACGGCGCTAATATTGGCGGCGACTTTAGCGACTCTTTGTTGGGAGCCGG
>JAFYVO010000237.1 GCA_017549085.1 Thermoguttaceae bacterium | reverse complement strand
CGTTAAATGAAACGGGCGACGTTCCGGCGGCCGATTAAGCGCGCCGGAGCGAACGGTCGTTTTTTGCCGTTTTGAGATCCGCCGCGGAACCGTCGGAACGCGTTGAACGTTAAGATGAACGCGTTGGGAAGAGTTTAACGTCGCGGACGGCGGCAAACGAAGAAAAACGATTTATTGAGCGGCGTTTTAAGCGCTGAAAATCGAAAATGCGAACAAAAATAGTCCTCATAGGATACCGCGCGACCGGAAAGTCGACGCTGGCGGCGCGTTTGGCCGAGCGTTGGGGCTTTGAGAGCGTCGACACCGACGACGTCGTCGAAGCGCGCGCCGGAAAGCGAATCGCCGATATTTTCGCGCAAGACGGCGAACCGGCGTTTCGCGATTTGGAGGCGGCGGTCGTCGCGGATTTGGCGAACGACCCGCGTCCGATGGTGTTGGCGACCGGGGGCGGCGTTCCGTTGCGGGAGGAAAATCGCCGAATTTTGCGGGAGCGCGGCGTCGTCGTTTGGCTGACCGCGACGGTCGAGACGATCGCTCGGCGAATGAGCGGCGACGCGTCGACCGCGGCGCGACGTCCGGCGTTGACCGACGCGAAATCGCCGGTCGCCGAGATCGCGAAGGTGTTGGCGGCGCGCGAGCCGATTTATCGCGAAGCCGCGGCGTTAAGCGTCGCCGTCGACGGTAAAACGATCGACGAGCTGGTCGAAGAAATCGCCGATCGCGTTCCGGAATTTTTTGCCGAAGAGTCGTCGGGGCGGCGTTCTCGTTGAGAACGTCGTTTTTGCGGCGGCGGTCGAGGCGGTTTGGGGCGAGTTTAACGGCGGCGTTTCTAATACCGATTTAACGACTGCGCTTCTAATAACGGCGGCGCCGATTTTAACGACGCGTCGCGGCGATTAACCGTCCGTTGGAAGCCGTCGAGGCGTCGATTTCGCGACGACTAAAATGAAGGCGCGCTAAATTGCCCGCGTTGGGGGGAAGAAAAGAAGAAAATGTCTCCGGCTCCTTTTTTATCGAGATTTATCGTCGGTTGGTTGGCGGCGCAGGCGACGAGTCGCGTTCAAGAGACGGTCGTCGACGAGCTGAAAACGCGGATTGCGTCCGGGAATTTGGGCGATTTAGGCGGCTTGGAGAATTGTGAAGGGGTCTTGTTTAAAGGCGCGAAAAACTCCGACGGCGCGTCGGAGAAGACCGGCGGACTCGAACGCGTCGACGTCGGCGTCGTCGGCGCGACGAAGCGGGAGTTGGTCGGTATTTTGGATAAAATGGGGGTTCCCAAGGCGACCAAAAACGGGGATTCGTTGACGTTTTACACCGGTTCTTGGCTCGGCTTGCGTTTCGCGGTCGTCGAAACGGGGGGCGGCGCGGCGCAAACTCGCAAGGGAACGGAGGCGTTGATTCAAGCCTTTCGTCCGATTCGCGTCGTTTCGGTCGGATTCGCGACGGGGTTGCGTCCGACGTTGAAGAGCGGCGCGATCGTCGTTCCGGGGCGATTTCAGCGCGCGAACGGCTCGACGCTCGACTGGGGAACCGACGACGGCGATTTAGCGGCGGACGGGAGCGCGTCGCCGTTCGGGCGTTGGGCGAGCGGAACGCTGTTGAGCCGTCCGCAACCCGTCGTCGCGCCGAGCGAAAAACGGAAGCTGGGCGAGGAGACCGGCGCGGCGATTTGCGATCGCGGAACTTGGCCCGCCGCCGAAGTTTGCGCCGCTTCCGACGTTCCGTTTTTGCCGTTGCGAGTCGTTCTCGACGCGGTCGACGAAGCGCCGCCGCGCGACGTTCGAGCCGTCGACAATTCGCAGAGCGCGGCTCGGCTTCTCGGGGCGTTTTTCGGCGCCGTTTCGAAGCGACCGGGCGCCGCGCTTGACCTCTATAAAGCGAAAGAACGCGCTCTCGTCGCCGCCGACAAGTTGGCTTCCGCGCTTGAAACGATTTTGAAGGCGGGAGGCTGATCGGCGATTCGGGGAGTTGGTCGTCGCAAAACGGGAGAGAAGCGGTTTTTAACGTTAAAATAGGGGTTTTGCGAGGTTGAGCGAGACTCGGCGCCGCGGAACGTTGAACGCAAGACCGAGTCGCGTTAAAGCGACGGTTGGCAAGTTGCGCAAACGAGGGAGAAGCGGCGGTTGAAAAAAAACGGGAAAGATAGGTTGAATGAGCAGAATAGGGAAGACGCGAAGTAAACGCGGCGGAGCCAAACGTCGACGAACGGTTCTTTTTCAGGACGGTTTGGGCGCGTTGAGCGTCGCCGCGTTTCTTTTTTTAGGCGCGACGATTCGCGAGGTCAACCTCTTGATGGCGCTCGGTTCGTTTTTCGCCGGGTTCGCTGTTCTTGATTATTGGCAAGGTCGGCGTTCGTTGCGGCGTTTGCGCGTCGCGCGGCGTTTGCCCGACGCGATATTCGCCGGAAAACCGTTCGACGTCGAGATTGAAATCGACGCGACGCGCCGCCGTTCGACCGCTTGGGGGAGTGTCGTCGAGGACGAATGGACGCTTCAAGAGGGCGAGCGCGAGCTTTTAGCGTCGGTTAGATTAGGACAGGCGGGTAATGCGGAGGGAAGAAGGGGAAAGGAGAAAAGAGGGAAAACGGAGAAGAAAGAGGAAAGGCGGAAGAAGGGAAAAAGAGAAAAGAAAGACGGAGCGGCGCAAGAGGAAGCGCGTCCGCACGTCGCGGCGACGGCGCGCCCGGTCGCTTTTTTCCCGAAGGTGAAGGGGGGCGAACGGCGACGTGAGCGTTACGTTGGACTCGTCGCGCGACGCGGCGTTCGGCGGCTCGCGACTTTAACGGCGTCGACCCGTTTTCCGTGCGGTTTTTTCCGAAGTTCGGAAAAATTTGACGCGCCGGCCGAAATTCTCGTTTTTCCAAAAATCGGCGTTTTGACCGAGCGTTGGGACGCGTTGGTCGGCGCCGCGCGGCGGGAAGCGATCGCTTCGACCGCTCGAACTTCTCGGAGCGCGGGGGAGACGGCGACCGTTCGCGATTGGCGCCCCGACGACTCGAAAAAAGCGATTCATTGGCGAGCGACGGCGAAGCGCGATAAGTTGCAGGCGCGCGATTTCGAGAAAAGAGAGAATTCCGTTAAAATATTGATTCTTGACTTGGTTTTCAACAAGGCAAACGGAGAGGACGCGCAAGAATCGGCTCGGCGTTCGGCGCTCGTTGAAAAAGCCGTCGCGTTTGCCGCGACCTTGCTCGATCGTTGGGCGCGGTCGAACGGCGCGAAGTTTCTTCTTGCGATCAACGGCGACGATTCGGCGGCGTCGCAAAACGACGGCCGAAAGGATTCTGAATCGAGAAATTGGGAAAAATGGGACGCTTGGGGAGGGCGCGCCGAGTCGGGGAACGGAGCGTTGCGTCGAGCGTTGACCCGTTTGGCGACCGTTGAAGCGCCGCGTCGCGACCGTTGGGGCGAGATCGCCGCGTCGCTTGATCCGCGAACCTTGGCGAACGCGGAGGTTTTTATCGTTTCCGTCGCGCCGTTTGGCGAGAAAACGGGGGAGTTGGGGGAAATGGAGGAAATGAGCGAGGCGGCGGTTTCGGGAAGAAGAAACGACGAGCGTTGGGACGGCGCGAGGAAGTTCGACGTCTCGACGACCGATTTTGACGATTATTTCGCGTTTTAGGACAGGCGGGAGGAGCGGCGGCGCCTTCGCGGAAGGTAAAAAGCGACGTTTGACGCGTCTTGGCGAAAAAGTCGGGCGATTGGGCGTTCCCAAGAGCGTCGACGAATAAAAAAATTGGAGGAAAACCGTTAAAATGTCGAGTCGCAGCGGGCGCCCCCCT
>JAFYVO010000236.1 GCA_017549085.1 Thermoguttaceae bacterium | reverse complement strand
CCGGCGATTTTCCAGAAATCGGGACGCTCCGGGTGCGACGAAAGGCGGTGATGGAGGAAAAAGACGCCGATTTTGCCGCTTTTAAGGAGCGTTTCGTACCGCGCGAACTCTTCGTCGCTCATCGGCGTTTGGCACATATCGTAAAAGAGGAGCGCGTCGAACCGTTTTTCGAGCCCCGGCGCCAACAACGCTCGGTCTTGCGGGAGCGTCGCCCGCGAAAACTCGAATTCTTCGCCGAGCGCGGTCAACATTTCGGCGAACTCCGGCTCGTCGTACGGGTGCCCGCCGTCGAAAACGAGAATGCGAATCTTCGCGTCTTGCGCATTCCCCCCATTTTCCGCCGCAAACGCCGTCCAACTCGCCGCCGTCGCGCCCCAAATCGCGCATAAAACCAAGAGCGCGACGCCCCAGCGCCAACCGATTCTCTTATTCATCGTCGATTCTCCTTCCGTTTGGCTTGACGACCGCGCTGATTTTAACGATTTTGCCGCCGCGTCGTCCAACTTTTCGCTCTTAATCTTAACGCAACGCCGCGTCCAAGTCAAGCGTCGCGCCGCCGCTCGCCGAGAAATAGCGCGAAAAAACAAAAAGCCCGCCAAACGCTTCAAGAATCAAAGAACTGTCGCTTAAATCAATCAAGCGTCAAAAGCGCGGACGCTTAAATCAATCAAGCGTCAAAAGCGCCTCCCGTCGCCTTAAACGACCAAGTCGGCCCCAGCGAACAGTCCGCCCAAACGCCGCCCCTAACGTCAAGAAACAAAAAAACGCCGACTCGAAAATCAGCGTTTTTTGTCTCTTCGAAAGCTCAAAGCGTTCGCATTAAGTTCGTTTTCGTCGCTTCTAGGTTATTCGACGCTCGTAAAAAAGCGACAAACAAGCGCGTTTGACGAAAAAGGGCGAACGCCGGCCAAGGAATCGAATTATTCGAGACCCCAAGCGCGAATGAGGTCTTCGGCGCCCGGCGTCATGCGACGCAGTTTCGCGGCGTAAAGGGCTTTGCCGGCGGCGTCGAGGGTCGGCAGCTTAGCCTTCATTTTCGTCAGTTGTTCGCGACGCTTACGACGGCACTTCAATTCCTTTTTTCTTTCGGAAATAGACACGATAATCTCCCATCGATGTGATTTTAGGCGTTCAAAACGTCGAGCGCGCCGAAAAACGTCTTCAACGACGCGATCCCGACAGAACAGGCGCCCCAGCGTTTACGCTCTCGCCGCTCGCGTCGACTTTGCCAAGCCTCGTTTCCAAGGAAACGAAACTTCGGTCGACCGCTTGCAAGGGCGCGTGAAACACTCGGACATAAAAAATTTTACTAACGTATTTTAACACACCCGCGCCGCTCGTCAAGGCGCGTCCCCGAACGTTTTCGCGTTTTCTAACGATTTTACGTCAAAAAATCGCGTTCAAGGTCGTTTTTTTCTCGACGAGAAGCCGATTTTCTCAAGTCGCCGCGCTCTTTTCGGAGCGTCGACGCTAAAAAACGCGCTCTCCGCAACGGTTTACAGCGGTTATTCCGAAAACGTCGGTTTTAACGATTTTCAGACGCCGTCCCGCGAAAAAATTCGCCAATTCCGCCCGCGCGACGCCGTTTCTTCCGAACGCCCTCGCTAATACGGCCAAACGCCGCCTAAGGAACGTCAAACCGTTGTTCGTCGTCCCCAGGCGGCGTTAAAATGGGCAAGTTCGGTTGAGGTTCAACCGCGTTAGGCGGTTAAACTCGCGCGATTAAAGGACGCGGGCCCCTTGCGCCGGACGGGTCGCGAAAATCGTCGCGTCTTTTCCCGTCGCTTTTTTATATTCCGCGTCAATAATCTTGGTAATCTCGGCAACTTTTTCCGTTTTTACCAGCGAAACCGTGCAACCGCCAAAGCCGCCGCCGGTGATACGCGACCCGATAACGCCCCCTTCCGGCCCGATTTTGCGAGCGATTTCGACAAGCGCGTCGATTTCCGGGCAAGAAACTTCGTAGTCGTCGCGAAGCGAGTCGTGGCTGGCGAACATTTGCGCGCCAACCGTCGCCCAATCGCCGGAGACGAGCGCGTCGGCCATCGTCAACGTGCGAACGTCTTCGCCGACGACGTGTCGAGCGCGACGGTAAAGGCGGTCGCCGTTTTCGTCGTCGATCAACTTATCTTTCGACGCTTCAAGGGTTTCCATCGTAACGTCGCGCAAGAGTTCAACGCCGAGACGACGGGCGGCTTCCTCGCAACTCGCGCGGCGTTCCGGGTATTCGCTCCCGGTGAGCGCGTGTTTGACGTTCGAATTGGTAATCAACACCGAGACGCTCGGGTCGGAAATCGGGATCATTTTCGGTTCGCAGCTGCGGCAGTCGAGGAGCATCGCGCAGTCTTTTTCGCCGAGCGCGGAGATGAATTGGTCCATAATCCCGCATTTCATCTTCGCGAAGACGTGTTCCGCCTTTTGGCAGAGGAGCGGTTTTTCAACGGCGCCGAATTTAACGCCGCTCAACTCTTCCATCAGCGTCGCGACGGCGACTTCCAACGACGCGCTGCTCGAAAGACCGCCGCCGAGCGGAACGTTCGACGTAATAACGGCGTTAAAACCGGAAACTTTCGCGCCCTTTTCGAGCGAACACGCGATCGCGCCTTGAACGTAAGACGTCCACTCGACCTTCTCGGCGGGCAAAATTTCGCCGGAGATCGCGAAATCGGCGATTTCGTCGGTCGCTTTCGCGTAAATCGTCGCTTTTTCCGCGCCGTCGTTCGGCCCGGCGGCGATAATCGTCCAACGTTCGATCGCCATCGGGAAAACGAAACCGCCGTTGT
>JAFYVO010000235.1 GCA_017549085.1 Thermoguttaceae bacterium | reverse complement strand
CGACGCAACGTTTGAATTTTCAAAAGTAACGGGAACGGCGAACGCTCCCGTTTTCAACGACAAGGAAGGGAAAAATGGACGATTTAAAATACCGCGTCGAGGAACTCGAACTCGACGGCGACGACTTGCAGCGTCGTGTCGATAAGTTGGCGAAAGACGTCGAACGTTGCGAAGCGCGCCTTCCCGACGTCGACGAGTTGGCCGAAAAAGACGACCTCGAGCGACTCGAATATCGCGTCGACAAACTCGAAGGCGACGACTTTGTCGACCCGGACGACTTCGACGACCTTGAATGTCGCGTTCGAATGCTTGAAGAAGCCGATCGGCGCGTTCAGTTCGAAGCGCGTCGTTTCGAAACGAGCGGCTTGGGCGATTCCAAGGTCGGCGACCCCGAAACGACCGTCTTGCGCGACCCCGACGACTTTGTCGAACTTGCCGAATTCGACGACCTTAAACGTCGCGTCGAAGAACTCGAAGGCGTCTTGCGCGCTTGCGTTAAAACGCTTGTGGTTGAAACGCAAAAGGCCCGCAACCTTCTTATTCGACCCAAAGGAGAAACGAAATGAAACTCGAACTCGACCGCAAAATTTTGCTCGACGCGCTTCGTCGGGTTTCGTTTGTCGGCGCTCCGGCGACCCGGCTTGACTCGGACGGTTCGAAGCTGGTCGCGACCGCCGCCGTTTCGACTTGCGCCGCTCGGGCGACCGCCGCCGTTAAAATGGTCGCTTTCAAAGGTCTTGTCGTTAAAAGGGAAGTCGTTCGCTTTCTCACCGAATCGACGGCGAAGTGCGTCGCGATCGAAACGAACGACGACGGTTCGACGCTCTTCGTCGCCGACGGCGCCCGAGTTCGTTCGCGCTCTCCGGAGACGCTCGGCTTCCCGGATCGTCCCTTAATCCCGGTCGGTTGCGCCGTTCGCGTCGACGAGTTCCGGGCCGCCGTTTACGCCGCGTCGTCGTTGGCGCGCCGCGCCGTCGGGTCGAGCCTTGCGATCGAAACGGTTCGCTTCGACGTTTCGAAGGGCGGCGAATTTGCCGTCGTCGGAACGGACGGTCGCGCGCTAAGCGTTCGCCTTTGGACGCTTGCGGGCCCTCCGGACGACCGCGACGAGATCGTCCGGACTTACGGAACGTCGGAGCCGTTCGGCGTCGACGCGCGGCTCGCCGCTCGAATCTCGTCGGCGTTCGGAAGCGGTTTGGTTTCAGTTAGGTTTTGCGACGGTTTCGCTTACTTCAACGGTTCCGAACCGCTCGAGGTCGCCGCGACGACGAACGTCGACCGCTTTCCCGATTGGCGGAAAGTCGTTCCGGAAAAAGGCGACCGCGTCGTTTGCGTCGACCGCGAAAAACTTCTCCGCGTCGTTCGAGCGGCGTCGGCGACGGCGGACGAAAAGCGCCGCGTTTCGCTCCGGTTCGACGCGACCGGCTTGACCGCGACTTGCGTCGGCGCCGAAATCGGAACGTCGGAAGTTGTCGAACCGTTCGACTCCGGAAATGTCGACGCCTTGTCGTTTGACGTCGACCCGGAAAACCTCCGCTTCCTCGAAAGCTGGAACGCGCCGTCGGTCGAAATATCGTCGAGCGATCCCGTCAAGCCGTTTCGCGTCGCGTCGCCGGACGGTCGCGAACTCGCCGCCGTTATGCCGCTAATCTGAAAGGAAAGAAAATGAAACAAACGTATAAACTCGGAACTTGGGCGGCGTCGCGCCGCGATCCTAACCGCGATATTCTTTACTCGCCGCACACTCGACGGATTTTCACGCCGCGCCTTGGCGACCGTCCGGCGCTCGACTTTGCCAAAAACGTTCCGACGCTCGCCGCCGCCGTCGAGCGCGTTCGAGGAATCGTTTGGGCGGGAGATTTTGAACCGGTTGAAAACGGTTGGAAGTAAGACGACGAATAAGGAGAAACGAAGATGACAAAGAAGACGGTCGACGGTATAACGACGTTAACGCTCTTGGACGGCGTCGCCGGTTGCGATGAAATCGATTTGCCGATCGGGCGGCTCGTTCGCGTCGAAGGGGACGCCGCGTCGCTCTTCGTCGTCGAAGCGTCGGACTGTTGCGGCGATTGCGCGCTTTATCCGAACGTCTTCGAAGACCCGCCGTTCCCCTGCGAAGCGTTCGCGTGTTGCGATTGCGACCGCCGCGACGAGACGAACGTTATTTTGCGCCGCGTCGACGATTCGACGTCGAACGAAGAAACGGAGCCGCCGTTTAAATGATACCGATAGCGACGTTTAGAAAAGACGACCGCCCCGACGGCCCGCTTCTTTGGCTCCTTTGGGAACCGCGAAGCGGCGTCGTTTGGACGCGTCGAAATTTTGGCGAGCCGCCGCGTTCTTGGCCGACGTTTTACTTTGCGAAGCGTCGTTTCGCCGTCGACGCGATGATCGCCGACGTTTACGGCGGACGCTTCCCGAAAACCTTTCAACCGATTCCGCGTCGCCCGCCGAAGGCGGTTTCCCCGAGCTACCGCTCGAGTTCGGTTTCCGCTCCCGTTGGTCGCGCCGGAACCCTCCAACTCCCCGACAAGAAAGAACCTCGATGAAATTTGAAGAAATCTTACCCGGTTTGCGCGCCGGGAAAACCGCTTGGAAACGCGGCGGTTATTGCCCGCCCGACGCCGATCGCGAATACTATCGACTTGGGCCTAAAACTCATTCCGGAATCGAACGCGTTACGGAATACCTCAATCCCGCGACGGGCCGCCGCTCGGAGTACGTCCGCTATCACCGGTTGACGCGCCGCGACTTCGAGCGCGACGACTGGGAATTCGGACGCTTCGAGCGTTCGCAGGAGGCGCGACGATGACGCCGCAAAAGACGCTCCGCGCGTCGACGGTTCTCGCCGCCGTTCGGTATCTTAGCCGCCGCCGAAAGCTCCGCGCGACCGCCGCCGTTTGGATTCATTACGACGACGGACGACTCGATCCGGTCGTTCTCAAACCTTTTATCGTTCTGCCGTTTACCGCCGTTTCAATGCGCGAACGCATTTTGAAAAAATTGTTCGACGCCGGATATATCGACCATTTTTCGAAATGTTTCGCCGGTTTTTGCTGTATGAGCGCGGACGTTGGAACAAAGGCCGAGTTTGATCGCTTGCCCGATTCGCTTCGGCATACTCGGCAAATTTAACGTCAAGGAAGAGGAAAACGAGAATGAAAGCGTTGTATTCGCTGATTTTAGCGTCGGGAACGAAGGAAGCGTTGTTCGCGGCGCTTTGGCTTGCGCTCGACGAAGAACCGGGGACGTTCGCCGACGTCGATTTTGCGTCGCTCCGGACGACGGCGGCGCGATTCGGCGTCGCGTTGAGCGAGTCGCAAATTCGGAAGCGCGTCAAGGAGCTGGAGAAGCTCGACGTGTTAACGGTCGTTCCGCGTCGCGAGCGCGGTCGCTTCGACCTGCTCGTTTACCAACCGGCGCCGTCGAAGGTCGCGAGCGAGCCGAAACCGGAACCGACGACGCCCCTTTTCGACGCGGCGTTCGGGAAAGGCGTCGAATCGTTCGTCGGCGACGGCGACGCGCCCGATCCGCGCTACCGTGCGAACTCGGCTTCCGCTCCCGTTGGTCGCGACGCGCTCGCCCAACTTCGCGCGGACGCCGCTTCTGTCGTCGACGCCGTTTCGGAAACGGAAACGGAAACCGTCGCGCAATCGATTGCGGAACCGACCGCGCCCGTCGCCGCCGATCATTTTCGCGGCTTCACGAAAATGATTCAAACGCCGACGGTTGCGGAGATTCGCGACGTTAGAGCGACTTCGACGATTCCGGCGGTTGCGTCCGTCGCGCCGGAGTCGCGCGAACCGGTCGCGGCGCCTTTAGAAGAAATAAATAATAATAAATATATTAAAAATAAAACAATAAATAAACCCGCGAAGGCTTTGGAAGCGAAGACGCAAGCGGGGCCGGAAGCGCGTTCGGTCGCCGACGTTCGCTCGTTGGTCGACTTTGAAGCGCCCCGCGTCGCGGCGTTCCGTCGGGTTGTCGTCGGCGACGTTTGGGAGCGAACCGTCCACCCGGACTTAATCGACCGGCTCGTCGCGCTAGCCGTTTTGCGGGTCGGCGGAACGACCGCGTCGACGATCAAGGCGATGATTCACGACGCGAAAGCCGAAGTCGCGCTTTGGAAGCGAACCGACGGTCGGCGCGGTCAACCGCAGATTTGGCGCGCCTTAACGCCGGAAGTGAAACGGGTTTTCGAGAATGCCGGCTGGGTTTGGGCACCGACGCGCTTCGCGACCGAACCGCGTCCGGAACCGCGCCGCGTCGCCGAAACGGTCGACGCTTGAACGAACGAAAGGAGAAACGAAGATGGCCCTTGAAAAAACGCGAATCCGCCTCCCGCTTCCGGGGGAGATGTTTGATATAGCGAAGTCGCTTCTGTCGACGCCCGACAAGGCGCTTTTCGACGCCGCTTGGGGCGAGAACAAGACCGACGACGAAATCGTCGAGACCTTCGGCGTCGACGCGGGCGCTCGCGTTCGCGAACTCGAACGCGGTCTCCTTAAACTGTTTAACTTCAACATCGGGCGCGCCGCTTGGATTGAATTTATCGATAAATACAGAGCGGAAACCGACGCGATGAAAACCGCTCTCGCGGAACTTGTCGCCGAAAACGAAAAAAACGGCGCCGCGCCCGCCGCCCAAACGAACGAAAGGAGCGAAAACGATGAAATTTAGCGAAATTTTACCCGGCTTGCTCGCCGGAAAACGCGCGATACCAGCGAGACGGGAAGCCGAATATATCGGATCGACGCGCGAGTACGTTCGGCTCGGCTTTGGGGGCAAAGGCCGACTCGAACTGGTTGTCGAATACGACGCTATCGGCGGGCGAACGACGTTCGTTTACCCGTTCCGCTTAACGCGGCGGTTGTTGGAGCGCGGCGACTGGGAATTTACGCAAGAGCAAGAGAGGCGAAAACGATGAAATTTAGCGACGCAATGAAAGCGTTGGAGGGCGGCGAGGTCGTCAAGCGACCGGGGAAGCGAAGTTATTACGCGGCGCGGAGCGGTCGGTTTCGCCGCTGGGCGCTCTTTGAATCGGGGAACGCCGTTGAAATATCGGCGACGTTCGTCCGCCAAGACGTCGAAGCGGACGATTGGGCGATCGTCGCGAACCCGCCGACGGCGATCGCCGACGCGCTCGCTTCGAGCGACGACGCCCAAACGAACGGAAGGAGCGAAAACGATGAACGATTTTGAAGTGTTGAGCCGCGACGCGGTCGAACCGGTCGAGCCGAAGCGGGAGGCGGAAACGTCGCCGGACGCCGCTCGACGGATCCGCGCCGAACTCGACGGCTTGCTCGCGGAACTTGCGGAGGCGACGGAGGCGGTCGCGTACCTCGAAGCGCGAGAGAACGAACTTGTCGCCGAAAAGGCGGAGTTGGCGCGTTCGCTCGACGAAGCGCGTCGAGAAAACAAGGAGTTGGCCGACTCCAATGAAGCGGTCGAGCGCGGATTGATACAGGAAGCCGCGGACGCGCAACGTATCGCCGAACGCTTCGAAAACGCGCTCGACGCGGCGCTGAACGACGTCGCGATTTGGCGACTGGCGGCTCTTTGTTTCGGCGTTTCGTCCGTTTTGGCGATCGGCCTTATGCTCGCGGCCTTCGGGAGCTAAAACGGCGAAGCGCAAACGTTGAAACGAAAGGGGGAAGAGGAAGATGAACCGACCGACTTTTGAGGAACTGAAAGCGCTCGTCGATTACGGCGACGTTTACTTCGTCGACGACGACGGCCAAACGCGGAACGTCCGCGCGGTTTACGTCGACGGCGACGGCCAACTCTGGCTCGCGGAAGACCCGGCGAACTTGGAGGCGCGGGGAT
>JAFYVO010000234.1 GCA_017549085.1 Thermoguttaceae bacterium | reverse complement strand
GAGCGACCTTGCGCCAGTCGCCAACTCCGCTCTCCCAAACACTTTAACGCAAGCAAAACGAATCCGGCGCGGCGGCTCTTATCTTTCCGACGCGCGAGTGTGCCGCTCGAGCGCGAAAATCCCGACGCCGCCGGACGAAGCGCTCGCGGACGTCGGCTTCCGCGTCGCGTTGGCGCCGATCGACGTCGCGTCGCCGACGGAATACGCCACCCTTAACGACTTGGAAAATAACGAGTAAACGCCGTCGCAAGGAGAAACGCCCAATGACGAAAAAAAGCGAAAAGTCGCCGACGCCCGAAAACGCCAAAATCGCCGCCGAAACGGAAATCGCTTGGGACGCTTCCCCCGCTCCCGGAACGCGCAAATCGTTTATTTTCAACGGCGTCGAGTTCGCGTTCCGATATTGCCCGCCCGGAACGTTCGCGATGGGGAGCGCGTTCGAGGAAACGGGTTCGCTGGAATACGCCAACGAGCATCCGCGACACGAAGTAACGCTAACGCGCGGCTTTTGGACGCTCGAAAACCCGGTAACGCAAGGCCAATACGAAGCGGTCGTCGGCTCGAATCCGAGCTGGTTCTCGCCGACGCGGGAGGTTCGCCCCGCCGACGGAACGCCCGGGAAAGCGCTGACGCGGTATCTCGCCGACCCGAAAAGCGACCCGGCGCGGCTCCCGGTCGAATCGGTCTCTTGGGAGGACGCGCAAGATTTCTTAAAGGCGTTGAACGCGGCCTTTGCGCTTCCGGACGGTTTGACGTTTCGCCTCCCTTGGGAAGCGGAATGGGAATACGCTTGCCGCGCCGGAACCGAAACCGCGTATTTTTGGGGCGACCGCTTTCGAGTCGACGGCGTAAACGGCGGCGCCAACTGCGAATCGGGGCGACCTCGGAACACGATCCTCGCGAAAAAAATTTGGAATCGCCCGACCGAAGTCGGAGAATACGGCGCGAACGCTTGGGGGCTCGTCGATATGTCCGGGAACGTCGAGGAATGGACGCTCGACTGGTTCGGCCCCTATCCGGAGGGCCCGGCGACCGACCCTAAATCGTTAAAAACGGACTATTACGAAGGTTTCGCCGGGCAAGGGTATTTTCGAGCGACGCGCGGCGGCTCTTGGACGTCGTCCGCGCAAGAGGTTCGCTCGGCCCGACGTTGGTTCCGCGAGCAATACAAACGGATCGGCGATCTCGGCTTCCGTTTCGTCGTCGGGAATTGGGACGCGGAAACGGCGGCGGCGATCTCCGAACCTTGGGACGAAGCGGCGGAGGCGGCGGTCGTCGCGGCGATTCGAACGGCTCGCGAAAACGCTCCGCCCGCCGACGCGCTCGACGCAAACTCCGACGCGGCTTGGGATTCGGAACCGCCCGCCGGAACGCGCAAGACGTTCGACGTCGGCGGCGTCGAGTTCGCGTTCCGATACTGCCCGCCGGGAACGTTCGTCGAAGGCGCGCCCTCCGAACGCGGGTACAATCGCCCGGGCGACCGCCGTTTGACGACGATTTCTCGCGGTTTTTGGGTCGCGGAAACGCCGACGACGCTCGCGCAGTTCGCGGCGCTCGACGCCGACTCGCAACCGCCGCGAACGCGGGGCGCCCTCCCCGTTTCGAAAGCGACGTTCGAAACCGCCGTCGCGTTTTGCGCGTCGCTCAACGCGTTAACGCTTGCGCCGAAAGAATTTGAGTTTCGTCTTTTAACCTCCGCCGAATGGGAGTACGTCGCCCGCGCTTGGACGCTTGGGCCGCTCGTCGTTCCGGAGCCCGCCCCCGACGACAAGAAGTCGCGTTCCCCCCGCCCGGTTCGCCAAGACCGCCCGAACGCTTGGGGGCTCTTCGACGTTCTCGGGAACGTTTGGGAATGGACGTCGGACGAATCGCACCGTCGCCGCTCGGCCCCCGCCGTCGACCCGGTCGCGCCGAAAGGGGGGAAAGGCTCGTCCTTCCAAACGATGCGCGGCGGCGTTTACGCCCGGGACGACGAAAAGCTCCCGAACGCGTTGCGGGTCGGTTTCCTCAAAGACCAAGAGACCGCCGGTTTCCGAATCGCGTTGGCGCCGCGTCGAGCGACGCCGTCGACCGCCGCCGACTCTAAAGAACCGCGAATCAACGATTAAACGCCGACGACCGAAACAACCGAAAAGAACGCCGTCCCTTGGGACGCGTCCCCCGCTCCCGGAACGCGCAAGTCGTTTATTTTCAACGACGCCGTATTCGCGTTTCGGCGCCGCCCGCCCGGGTCGTTCGCGATGGGCGGCGGAGAAACCGAAAACGATCTTACCTTTGTTTCGCGACGCGAAGTAACGCTGACGCGCGGCTTTCGGACGCTCAAAAGCCAACGACGCAAGGCAAACGACGAATGAACGAAAATAGCGAAAAGTCGCCGACGCCCCCAACGCCGAAAAGCCCGCTCAAACCGACTTCCGCCTTGCCGTTAAACGCAAACGTCGCGAAATCGGCGCCTTAGAACCGCTTTCTAAGCGCCGTTTGAAAACTTTGAAAATTGGAGAGTTTAATGAAAAATCAAAAATCGGCGACAAACTCGATCGGCGCGGCGCTCGGCGCGAACGTTTGCCTCCTCGCGGTCGGGCTCGTTTTGAACGTTTTTTATTGGCGCGGCGGGTTCGCGTTTCCGCTCAAATGCGCCTGCAGCGCCGGATTCGCGACGCTCGCCGTCGTCAACGCGACTTTCGCCCTCGCGCTTAAACGTCCAAACCGTCGGTTTTACGTCGCGGCGGTTTGCGGTCTCCTTTGCGCGGCGCTCGGCGACGTCTTGATCGCGTTCGACTTTATCGCGGGCGCGGCGGCGTTCGGCGTCGGGCATTTGGCGCTGATCGCCGCTTTTTCCTTTTTGAAGCGTTTCCGGCGGCTCGACGCTGTTTTGAGCGTCGCGATTTTCCTCTTCGCGGCGGCGTTTTTGAACTTTTTCCCGGGAATCTCGTTCGCAACCCCAACGCTAAAAGGCGTTTGCGTCGGATACGCGGCGGTTATTTCCGCGATGCTCGGGAAGGCGGTCGGGAATTTTGCTTCGTCGCAAACGTTTGCGAACGGGTCGTTTGCGCTCGGCGCGTTCCTCTTTTTTTTCTCCGATATGACGCTGGCCCTAAACGCGTTCGTCGGGCGTTGGGCTTGGACCGACGCGGCGTGTTTGGCGACGTACTTCCCGGCTGTTTACCTCCTCGCCTTCTCGCTTTACCTAAAATCGCGAACCGACCAAGACGCCGAACCCCGCGTCGCCGACGCCGCAACCGTCGCCGATTAACGACTTAACGCGCGCATCCTTCCCAACGGCTCCCGACGCCGCGTCGAAAAAACGGCGGAACCGGTCGACCTCGCCCGCTCCGCCGTTTATCGGTTCCGTTTTTCAAAAAATCAAAACGAAGCTGTTTCAACGCGGCGCGTCAACCCGAAAACTTCGCTTCGAACGCGTCGACAACCGCTTTCAACCGCACGTCGAGACGCGCTAACGTCTTTTCCCGCCAATTGTTCGGAATCGACGCGGCGCCCCAAAACGCTTCCGCGACGCTCCCGACAATACAGGCCAACGTGTCCGCGTCGCCGCCGAGCGAAACGGAAAGCCGAATCGCTTCCTCAAAGTCCGAAGCGTCGAAAAACGCCGCCAACGCTTCCGGAACGGTCGTTTGGCAAATTTCGCTAAAACGGTAATCGGATCGAATTTCGTCACAATTTTTCGACAAATCGTATCCAAACATTCGCTCGACGGAAGCGCGTATAAAGTCTTTATTCTCGCCGTTTCGAGCCCAAAAGATCGCCGCCGCGACCGCCTGCGCCCCCTTGACGCCCTCCGGGTGATCGTGCGAACACGCCGCGCTCTTCTCCGCCTCCGCCAGCGTCTCTTCGAGCGTCCCGAACGCCCAGCCGACCGGCCCGACGCGCATCGCCGAACCGTTCCCCAAGCTGCCGTACGGCGGCGCGTCGTCTTTCGCCAACCAACCGACGAAACTTCCGCCGTAACCGACGTTCGGCCAAAAACTTGCGTTGGGAAAGAGTCGTCCCCAACGCCGATACGACGCGCCGTAACCGCCGCCGTTCAAAATCGCGTCCGCCGTCGCGACCGTCATGACCGAATCGTCGGTAAACCGCGAGTCGGGCGTCCACGCGTCGAAATCCGTCCGCTTCGTTCGGGCAAACTCGTAAACCGAACCGATCGAATCGCCAACAATCGCGCCAATCATCGAAAAAACCTTTCCCAAAATCAAAAAACAAAAATT
>JAFYVO010000233.1 GCA_017549085.1 Thermoguttaceae bacterium | reverse complement strand
GCGTTTTGCTTGAACGCTTTCTTTTCTTCGGCGGTCAACGCGTCGGCGTTGCGTTCGAGGAGGCGGTTCGTGTTGTTTTCGAAGTCGCAAACGCGGGCCGTTTCGTAGGCGAGCGCGCGCGCCGCTTCGATCTTAACGCGAGAATCGAGAACGAGTTCGGCGACCGGGGCGAGTTGTTCGATCGGCGCGCCGAATTGTTCGCGGGAGTTGGCGTAGTCGCGAGCCAAACGGGCCGCCGCTTCCGCGACGCCGAGCGATTGGGCCGCGATGCCGAGGCGGGCGCCGTTCATCAACGCCAAAACGTAGGTGATGAGACCGCGTTGGCGTTCGCCGATGAGGCGGCACGGCGTGTTGTTGAAGACGAGTTCGCACGTCGGCGAGCCGTGAATCCCGAGTTTGTGTTCGAGGTGGCGAACCTTAACCGTCGGACCGCGGTCGGCGATGAAAAGGCTCAAACCGCGACCGTCGGCGATTTGCGCTTCGCTGCGCGCCAAAACGAGGAGGACTTCGCCGCAACCGTTGGTAATGAAGCGTTTAACGCCGTTGAGGAACCAATTGCCGTTTTCGTCTTGCTCGGCGCGAAGACGAACCGCTTGGAGGTCGGAACCGGCGTCCGGCTCGGTGAGAACCATCGCGCCGGTAACTTCGCCGGACGCGAATTTCGGGAGGTATTCGTCCTTAATTTCGTCCGACGCGAAGGCGTAAATCGTGTCGGCGATCCCTTGGAGCCCGAACATATTCATGAACGAGCAGTCGCCGCGCGCGACGATTTCGGTCGCCATCGTGTAAATGAGGGTCGGGCAGTTGATCCCGCCGTATTTGCGCGGCAGGGTGAAACCTTGCAGGTCGGCGCGGCTCATCTTGTCGAGGTTTTCTTGGACGAGCGGGTGAAGCGTAACCGTTTGATTTTCGTTGAGCGTGTTCCCTTCTTCGTCGACCGTTTCGGCGTTTTTCGCAAGCGTTTCGGCGGAAATTTCGCCGACGATCTCCAAGACGCGGCGGTAGTTGTCGACGGCGTCGTCGAGGTCGCGCGGAGCGTAGTCGGCGTCGCCGTTCGGCGTTTCGCGCTCTTGAATCGCCGCGATTTCTTTCAGGTCGAAATAATCGAGAAGAAATTTAATGTCTTGGTTGTCGCTAAAATAGTTGGCCATTAAACGCCTCCAAAGGTCGGTTTGATTTTTGCTCTATTATCGTCGAGGCTCGGACGGGGGGACGGCGGGCCCGCGAACGGTTCGATTCAACCGTTTCAGAACGCCGCGTCGGACGGAACAACGAGCCGCCCGGGCCGCAAGCGGGGGGGAAGCGCGTCGACGTCGGGGCCGAGCGTCGGAGGCGACCGGGTCGTTCTTACTTCCGCGCGTCGGCTCCAAGATAAGGGATCGTCCTCATTATATACTATTTGTCCGTTTTGTAATACCCCAATTTTCCTTTTGGAGGCGTTTTTTTTCGCGATTCGGCCCCTTTTTTGACAAAAAAAGCTATTTTGTCGAAGACGAGGCTTGTTAAAAAAGCGAAACGGCGCCGATTGAATCGGTTAAACTGGAAATAACGGCGTCGAGTTGAGCGAATTTTAAGGAATTAACGCGAACTTGCACTGAATCGCGAAAGAGCGCGGAGGGAAAAACGGCGATGTTTTCTTGGTTTTTTATCGATCGACCGATCTTCGCGACGGTCGTTTCGCTGACGATTTTCGCGCTCGGAGCGATCGCGTTCGTTCGTCTGCCGGTCGCGCAGTTTCCGGACGTGACGCCGCCGGTCGTTAACGTTCGGGCGAGTTTTCCGGGCGCCGACGCGGAGACGGTCGCGCAGTCGATCGCGGTTCCGATCGAACGGGAGGTCAACGGCGTCGGCGGTTCGATTTATATGAGCTCGACGTGCGGCGCCGACGGAACGTATTCGCTGAACGTCTTTTTTCGCGTCGGAACCGACCCGGATATGGCGACCGTCTTCGTGCAAAACCGCGTCGCGCTGGCGTCGCCGAGTTTGCCGGAAGAGACGCGGCGGCTCGGCGTCGTCGTCAAAAAGAAGTCGACGAACTTGCTCGCGCTCTGTTCGTTGCGGGAAAAAGAGCGGCGCGACGAGGCCGGGCGCGTCTTGCCGCCGACTCGCGACGACTTGTATTTGAGCAACTTCGCGACAATTTTCGTCGAGGAGCGACTCTCGCGGATTCCGGGCGTCGGGGACGCGTCGCCGATGGACGAGCGCGATTTCGGGATGCGCGTTTGGCTCGACCCGAACCTACTGGCGTTGCGGAACGTGTCGATTAAAGAGGTTGTGCGGGCGTTGCAAGCGCAAAACGCGCAGGTCGCCGCCGGTTCGCTCGGCGCGGAGCCGGTTCCGAAGGGGCAGGTCGAAACGCTGAACGTCTCGACGCGGGGACGGCTCGAAACGCCGGAGGAATTCGGCGCGGCGGCGATTCGAATGGACGCGAACGGGCGGGTGTTGAAGTTGCGCGACGTCGCTCGCGTCGAGTTGGGGAAGTACGATTATTCCAAATTTTCGCGTTTTAACGGCGCTCCGTCGGCGACGCTCGCGATCTATCAAACGCCGGGCGCGAACGCGCTGACGACGATGAAACGGGTGCGCGCCGAACTTGACGCGATGAAGGCCGAACTCGACGAAAACGGGCTCGAACTGGTCGTCGGGTACGACTCGACGCGGTTTGTGAAGGCGGCCGCCGACGAAGTGGAGGAGACGCTGATTTTCGCCGTTTTAATCGTCGTCGGCGTCGTTTATTTCTTTTTGCAAGATTGGCGCGCGGCGTTGATTCCGGCGACGACGATTCCGGTTTCCCTTGTCGGTTGTTTCGGCCCGATGGCGGCGCTCGGCTTTTCGCTGAACTCGCTGACGCTCTTTGGCTTGGTCTTGGCCGTCGGGATCGTCGTCGACGACGCGATCGTCGTCGTTGAGAATACGAACCGGGTTTTAGCGGAAAATCCGAATTTAACGCCAAAAGAGGCGGCGAAACGCTCGATTAAACAAGTTTTCGGGCCGATTGTCGCGACCACTTGCGTCGTCGTCGCCGTTTTTTTGCCGACGACCTTCGTTAGCGGAACGACCGGGCGGATGTATTCGCAGTTCGCGCTGACGATCGCCTGTTCGACCGTGTTGTCGTCGGTTTGCGCGTTGACGCTGTCGCCGGCCCTTTGCGCGCTCTTTTTGAAAAGAAGGGAAGATTGGGGGGATAAGACAAAGAGCGGCGAAGCGCGAAAAAAAACGGGCAAGGCAAACGACGTTAGAAAAACGGGCGAAATGGAGCAAAAAAAGCAAGGTTGGGCAAATTGGAGGGGTTGGGCGAAATTTTGGCTTGGGGGCGGTTGGGCGCGCTTTGCCGTTTGGGGGCTTTTTAACGCGACGTTCGGGACGTTCGCGGCGCTTTACGAGCGAGCGCTCCGGTTCGCGACGCGGCGACCGCTTTGGGGAACGCTCTTTTGGGGGGCGACGATCGCGGCGTTTCTCGTCGGCGTCCGTTGTCTTCCGACCGGATTTTTGCCGAACGAAGATCAAGGCGTTTTATTTGTCGACGTTCGCCTTCCGGACGGCGCGTCGGCGGAGCGAACGGACGCGGCGTTGCGGGAAATTGAGCGGATTTTGCGGGAAATTCCGGCGGGCGAAGGGACGATCGCGATCGGCGGGTACTCGATGATCGAGGGCGTCGCGGCGCCGAACCTCGCGCTGGCGGTTTTAACGCTGAAAGATTGGAAGGAACGCGGAGCGGAGGAGAGTGCCGAGGCGTTGAAAGCGCGGCTGACGGCGGAACTGGCGGAACGGGTTCCGGAAGCGCGAACGCTCGTTTTTTCGCCGCCGCCGATTCAAGGCGTCGGGACGTCCGGCGGGCT
>JAFYVO010000232.1 GCA_017549085.1 Thermoguttaceae bacterium | reverse complement strand
GGCTACTTCCGGCGAATGGAGGGCGGACGGCTCTTCGAACGCTGGGAGGCGAAGCGCGGTTACGACGGCGAGTTTTTCGCCGTTAAACGCTTTCGCAACGTTAAGATACGTCGCGCCGATCGCGTTAACGCGACGACCGGGAATTACGTCGCGACGAAACCTCTCCGCTTTTTCGAGCGCGCCGCGCCGACCGCCGAAGGATTCGTCGACGCGATTTTCGCCATTAACCAAACCCTTGCGGAGAAAGTGTTTAAATGACGGTTCCGTTCGATTTTGACCTGATTGTGATTTTAGGAGACGAACTGCGACGCGAGGTCGGCGACGGCGTCGAGTCGTTGCGGGCGGAGAACGTTTTTTCCGACGTCGCGCCGACGCGGCGGTTCGAGGGCGTCGCGACGCTCGAAGTCGGCGAGTTGGCGAACGCGGCGACGGCGGACGTCGAAGGGGACGAAATCGTCGAAACCAAGAACGCGCTTTATTTGCGAGCGCCGTCGAAGGGGGAGGCGCGGCGGTTGGCGCGGTTCGCTTCCGGCGTCGTTCGGCGAACGCTCGACCGGCTGAAAGAACGCGGTTTCGTCGTCGATTGGCGCAAGGAGTCGGCGGCGGTCTATCCGGACGTCGAGGACGGAATCGTTTTGGAGTCGTTTTGCGCCGAATACGTTTTTTTTGTTTTGCTTGAAATCGACGGCGTTTAGCGCGCCGCCGGGTTGACTTTTCACCGAAAAGGAGATAAAATAACAATGCCGAAAGTCGAGAACGTCAAGAACTTAAAGGCGTTTTTTCTTCCGCAAAGTCCGGAAGGCGAAACCGATTCGACGCTTGAAGGAACCGAGTACGCCGACTTGAAATTTGCGAAAAAATCGGCGATTCCGCTCGATTGCCGCGTTACCGGGTTCGACGCGCAGTCGCCGACCGTCGGGACGCGGGAAGCGGAGGACATCGAGGACGTCGACGATTGGACGAAGTATGAAACCGACAAGATCGCGCCCGGGACGGCGACGCTGAACGTCGACCGCGCGGTCGACCTCGAAGGAATTATCGAACAGCTCGAAAAACTCGCCGTCGATTCGCCGTATTTGGGCGTTCTCAAATTCGGGAAACTCGTCAAAACCGAAGGCGGAACCAAGACTTACAACGTCGTTTACAGCGCGCCCGCTATCTTGACGAGCGATATGGGGTTCGCCGGAACCGCGAAGCAAAAAATGTCGGGGACGCTGAATTTTCAAATTTCCGGCAAGCCGAAACGCGGCTCGAAAACTTGCGCGCAAACGGCGGCGCTGAACGTCGAAACGAACGAAATTACGCTCGTGAAAGCGACTTCTTGACGCGGTTAAGCGCCGCGTCGGCAAGGTTTAAACTTTGAAAGGAAACGCGAATGGAAATTAGAAAAGCGTCGGAAATCCCGGGGCGCCCGGTCGATATTTCCGAGTGGAACGACGACGTAAAGGCGTTCGTAAAAACGTTTACGTTCGCCGAGCAGTTGGAGTTCGAGCGACTTCGACGGATTTTTATCGACGAAACCGCGTCGAACGAAGAACGGGCCGACGCGGAAGTTTCGATCGCGATAATGTCGCTCGTCGACGAAAACGGCGCGCCGCTCTTTACCGAGGCCGACCGCGCCGCGCTTCTCGATTCGCATTTTATGCCGTGCGTGCGGATTATCAAAATGGGAAAAAGAGATTCGCGCGCCTTTATCACGGAGGAAGCCGACGATGTTCGTTAAAAAACGAGAAAACCGCCCGATCGATATTTCTTGGTGGAACCCGAACGTCAAGGCGTTTGTGAAAACGTTCGGCCCGATGGAACGCTTGATTTTCGGCGACTTGCTTCGCGAATACGCCGACGAATCCGCGTCGAACGAAAAGCGAATCGCCGCCGCCGTTCGCGCGACGATTATGGCGCTTGTCGACGAAAACGGCGAACAGCTTTTGAGCGAAGGCGATATTCCCGCGCTCCTCGACGGCCCGGCGTTTATGATCGACCGCGTCGTCTTGGCGGCGGCGAATACCGACTGGCTCGACGTCTCCTTTAAAAAAAAATAGCGGAAGACGAAAACTTCGCGTTTCCTTGGCGGTTGGCTTGGACGCTTCGGCGACCGGTTTCGGAAATTTTGCGTTTGCCGGAGTGGGAAATCGCCGGTTGGAAAATGGTTTTCGAGGTTTTCGGCGAACTCGACTGGCGCCGCGACGACTATCGGGACGCGCGGCGCTACTTTTGGAAGAGCGGAGGACAAGGAACGCTCGACGACTATCTCCTTTATAAGCGCGGAGATAAAACGCTTAGCGAGGACGAATTTCTCGAATATTTGGAAGGCGACGAATGAAGCAAACCGTTTCCAATACGATCAACGTCGCGGTGAATCTTGAAGGCGCGGACGACGTCGTCGTAAGAGCGCAAGAGACGGCGAAGACGCTCGACGCGGTCGCGGAAAGTTCGCAAACGGTTCAAACGGCGGCGATTAACGAAGTAGCGGAAGCGCGTTCGCGCTCCAACGCCGTTTTTGAAGCGGAGAAAAACGCGACCGTCGCGGCGTTCGCGGAAATCGGCGCGGCGGTCGAAGAAGCCGCAAAGCGCGAAAAGGAAGCGCTTAACGCGGT
This sequence comes from Thermoguttaceae bacterium, assembly GCA_017549085.1. Classification (GTDB taxonomy): domain Bacteria; phylum Planctomycetota; class Planctomycetia; order Pirellulales; family Thermoguttaceae; genus RUG369. The sequence continues at coordinate 5,093 of JAFYVO010000232.1, read as the reverse complement.
CGCCGAAGCGGTTGCCGACGGAGAAAAGAAGCGGCGCGACGCGGCGAACGCGAACGTCGAGTCGACGACGAAGCAAGCGAAAGCGGTCGTCGACGCGGCGCAAGCGGAGAAAGCGGCGGTCGAATCGACGACGCGGGCTCGGCTCGAAAGCGTCGATTCTTGGACGAGGGTTTCGGACGCGGTCGAGTCGGCGTCGGCGAAAGTCCCGCGCTGGGCGAAGGCGCTCGGCGTAACGGTCGACGCGCAGGGGCTCCTTGTCAACTCGCTGGGGCGGTGCGTTTCCGGCTTGAACAAGTCGCAAGTCGCGGCGGGGGAATGGGTCGACGAACTCGGGCGCGTTCGCGACGCGAACGGCGGCTTCGTCGACGGCTTGACGAAAATTCAAAAAGCGCTCGGTTTCTTCAAAGACGAGGCGGGGAACGTGCGCGACCGGCTCGGCGAAATCGTCGTCGAGGCCAAGAAAGCGTCCGGAGCGACCGCGGAGCTGGAAGACGCGTTCCCGGACGACCTTTTCGACGGATTAATCGGAGGGCTCGGCGGCGCGGCGAAATGGTTTTCGCAGGTCGGGACGGTTTTGACGACGCTCGACGGCGAGGCGTCGACGGCGGCGCGGGCCGTTTCGGCGGTCGCGGCGGGCGTCGAGAATTTCGCGCAAGGCTTCCAGTCCGGAAAGGCGATTCTGAAATTTTGGGGCGACTTCCAAGCGGCGACCGAGAAAGCGACCGTCGCGCAAGCGCTTCTACAGGCGGCGTCCGGAAACGCGCTTGCGATTATCGGCGGGGCCGCGCTCGCGGGCGTCGCGGCTTGGACGGCTTGGAAGTCGAGTTCGGCGGACGCGACGAAGAACGTCGACGCGGCGGCGGACGCGTTCGAAGAGTTGCGCAAACGGGCGAAAGCGGCGGGCGTCGAAATCAAAAACGCGGCGGACGCGGCGAAGTTCGGGTTCGGCGAAAAGCTCGACGTCAAGTCGTACGCGGAGGAAAAGGCGGAAGTCGAGCGGCTCGACGGCGAGATCGCGGCGCAACAAAAACGAGCCGACGCGGAAGCGGCCCGGAACGCGGCGGCGTTGAACGGCGGAATGGGCGCCGGGGGAGCGGGCGCGAACGTCGACCGTTCCGAACTCGAACGTTTGCAAAAGTTGCAAGCCGACCGCGCCGCCGCGAACGCCCGAATGGTCGCCGCGCAGGAAACGATGATCGACGCGGCGGTCGAAGCGTCGAAGACCGAAGTTCAAAAGCTCGAAGCGGAGCGAGAACAATACGCCGCGCTTCTCGAACAGCTCGACGGCGCGCGCGGTTCCGCCGAAGTTCAAGCAAAAATCGAAGCGCTCGACGCGGAAATCGCCAAGGCGAAGGAAGCGGAGTCGCAGGCCGCCGGAAAAGAGGCGGAAGAAGCGAAACGAACCGCCGACGCCGAAGCGAAACGCGCCGAGGAAGCGGAGAAAGCGGCGCAAAAAGCCCGGGAAGACGCGCTTAAATCGAGCGGAATCGCGGACTTTGCGCCGCAAGAGAAAACGACGCTCGACCTGACCGACGCGAAAGCGGTCGCCGCGAAGTACGCCGAGTGGGCCGCCGTTGTCGACGGGACGACGATTACCGTCGAGGACGTCGCGCAAGCGACCGGCGAACTGAACCGGCAAGCGTTGGCCGCGCTCGACGCGGAGGCGAATTTCGCGGCGCGTTTGGCGGAACTTGAACCGCCGAAAACGCTCGAAGAGGAGGTCGCCGCGTCGCTGAAAAAATACGCCGACGCGCTTGAAGTCGGCGCGATGACGCAAGAGGAGTACAACGAGCGGAAAGCGCAAGCGGACGCGTTGCTTTTGGCTTCGGCGAACAAAGCCTTTAAGACGTAGACAAGCGCGGGGTTGCAAACGCTTGAAATATCGCGAGTTGCGCGTTTTTTATCCTCTTCTTTCTTGCTTGTTAAAAGTGGAAAAAACGTCTTTTTTGAAACTTTTTCGACCCAATTTCGACCCAAAAGGGGCCAAGGTTCGCCGCCGGGTCGAGACCGCGGAACGGTCGGCGGCGACGTGTAAATGTTAAGCGTCGACGTTCAACAGCGCGGCGATTTCTTTCCCGCGTTCCGTCAACCGCGTGCGGATAAAAATGGCTGTTGAAATATCGGCGTCTTGCAACGAGTTGTTAACAAACAATATTCTATTAAGAATAAGGCCTTCGCGAAAACAATAGGGGAAGACGTCCGGAGTAGAAAGGGACGTCATTGAGTTTAGAGAGGCCGAGTCTTTGATCCGGATTAAATACGGCGAGGGCGGGGCGTTAGTCGGGGAGGGGATGTAAATATCCGCGTCTAACGATATTTCGGCGCATCGCGTTATAAGGCGGATAACGTCGCCGGACGCTTCGGCAAAAACGCGACGATTATCGAGTTGGCGCAAGGCGGCAAAACGCTCGCGAGCCAACTTGGTTACCTGATAAAGCGACTGGTCGGCGAGCAACTTTGCCGCGACCAATTCGTTTAACAAAGTTTGCGGATCGGACGTTTTAAACGGCTCGTCTCGATAGGAGCCGAAATAAATTTCTCCTTTATTCAGAACCAACGTTTGATGATTGTGGGTTAAAGCGGAGACAACCAAAGCAAGCGCCGAAGCGGAAAGCGCGTCGAGATTAAAGGAATCGTTGCTTTCGTTGGACGAGCGACCGCGTTTACGACGTAGAAGGTCGACGACGAAATAAATCGCGACGCTCGACGTCAACCAAAAGAGCGCGACGACGGCCCAGTCGACGAGCAAATTCCAAACGCCCCAAACGCCGACCGCCGACAAAGCCGGGCTTGCCAAACGAAGCCAATATTTGCCGATAAACTCCAAAATTCGCTTCATATCGACCGGGCTAAACGTTCCCATTCCTTGGTTTGCGGTGGAGCCGTCGCCGGTCTGTATGATCGTCGGAGCGTTGAATTGCGCTCCGTCGAACGACACGTTCGGCGCGGCGTTGCGTTTTTCTTCCGACATTTTGAAGCTCTTTTTAGTTTAAACCTTCGGCGATTTTGGGCTCTCGACGAAGGCGATTAGGTTAAGTTGGTTCCTTGAAGAGAGCGACGACGTCTGCAAACGTCGACGCTCTTTGTCGGGGGCTTGTTTTTTCTTCAGAATAACGAAGAAACTAATCCGGCTTCTTCGGCTTGTTTACATAATTGACGACCCTTTTTCTCTAAATAGCAGTATGTACGATAATCCGTGGGAGATGAAAAAATGTTGCCGATCGCAACGCGAATATATTTCTTGTCCTTGAGAAAAGTAATAGCGATTGAGGTATTGGAAGGTTCGTTAAGCTCTTGGTTTCCAACGATAACAGTCCCAAAAGGATCGATGCTAATATTTTGTTTGTTTTTGTAAGCTAGCCAAAGTATTTTAAACGCGCAGGGGGGAAACGAGTCCATTGCGTCTTCCAATTTTTTAAGTTGCAAAGAACTTAGCGATGTTTTCGAAGTGGAACGTTTGTTCTTTGGCGTTCTGGACTCTGGGTCCGGGGCGCCAACTGATTGCAGTTCGACCAATCTGAAAAACTTATCGTGGTCGGAAACGGGATTTGAGTAAACTGTTTCTGGATTGTCGAGAATCGATTTTATTTCCTTGATAAATTGATCTATTTCTACTTCTTCGTAATAGTTGACGTGATAGCCGGAAATATCAAACGGAAGTCCTCGACGCGTAGCTGACGAGATCATAATAAGCTTCTTGCGATATGACATCGCGACGCCTAACTCAAACATAACGTTGCCGTTGTAGAGCGGGCGTTTATTGTCGTCGGAGCCGTAACTGATAGTCGATACGTCGGCAATTACGAAATCGGCGGTTATAATTTGAGGGATTATCTTGGCAAGGATTGACGTTTGATTTTTGTTTTCTAACGGGTCGATAAATTGGTAACTTGGACTCAACGTCTTTTTGAATTTTTGGTACACGTTTGTAAATGGAGACGAGTACTGCATTGTCCAAAAAATGGACGGTTTATCCGCTTTTAAGTTTTGGCTCGTTTTAGCCATTGTTTACCCTTAAAACATTCGCGCCGAGATTTTAGGGCTTCTCGGCGCGAACGGTTATTGTCGATGGTTGCAATCGATTTTCGAACTCGGTCAAAACCCAGTTCGCGAACTCGTTAAAAATTTTTCGACTCTGCTTTCAAGAGCCGAATACAAAAGTTGAGGAGTTCTTTTTTGCAATCCTCCGGAAGCTGGTGAATTTTGTGCAGTAAAAACTTCTCGGCAATATCTTGCTCGCTTTCATTAGGCGGCGCGAACATTTCGCCTTCGCCGTGCAAAAGCCACTCTTTGTTCACGTTGAACTTCACACAGATAAGCTCGACGTAATAGTCGGGCATCTCGCGTTCTCCGCGTTCGAAACGACTTAACGAAGCTCGCACGAGTGGGATCAATTTTGCGAATTGCGATTGGTTGTAGCCGAGTGTTTCTCGAAGTAATATGAGCCTGTTTTTCATAATTATCCTCTCTTATATTCTAGCGGCATTTTAACGCTTGAATAGTACCATCGGTAACAAAATCTGTAAAATTTTATAAAAATCTGTTGACAACGGTGCGGCCTTGTTGTATATTGTATCCAATGGTGCAAAAGAGGGCGGCGGATTGACAAATTTTCGCCGAAGCGCGCCGTTTACCCCGCGCAACGGCGAAACGCCGGAAGAGATTAGGGCCTCGACCGGCTCGAATCCGCCGCCCGACCCAACGGAGAAATAACAATGAATATCGACGCGCAAATTCAAAAGAAAATCGAAGAGTTGAAAGCGACGAATCCTTGCCTTTTGGGTAAAGTCGAAACCTTCGTCGACGGCATGCTCGCCGCGTTGAAAACACGGTAAGAAAACTTGTAAAACGTCGCGGGCGACAACCGTTTTCGAGGCGATCGGCTACCCGCCCCGAAAGCCGCTTGGCGCGCGAGTGGTGTCAACCGTCAAGCTAGGCCCGCGGCATTTTGGGGAAAGGCGATAGAATGGCAAAGAGAACCTACTGTCGACATCCAGAGGTCGTTAACAAGGACGGCGTCTCAATTTGGCTCCCTGAGGACGAGTTTTACAGCTTAGCGTGTGATATAGCGTATGCCGAAGGTTGCGCGCGCG
>JAFYVO010000231.1 GCA_017549085.1 Thermoguttaceae bacterium | reverse complement strand
GTCGTTACTATTAATATAAGAGACCGCAAAATGGCCGCCGACTCCAAAGATACGAAAACAATCGCCGCCGACTCCCGCGAAAACACCGGCGGTTCTTCGTTCGGAACGATTATTCGTTTCGGTTTAATCGCCGCGTTAATAGGCTTTTTCGCCAAGCCGTACCTCTTCAAGCCCGCGCAAACGCCGAAAACTCAACTCTTTGAAATCGCCGGCGAAACGATGGGCACCGTTTGGAACGCGACGATCTGCGCCGACGCTCAAACGCTTACCGAAAAAGACCTTACCGTCGACGCGGAAGCCGAGCCCGCCAAATCTTGCGAAGAGTTGTTGCAACGTTTCGTCCAAAAAGAACTCGACGCGGTCGACCTCGCCGCCTCGACCTTCAAACCGGAGTCGGACGTTTCCCGCTTCAACGTGTCGCAATCGACCGAGTGGTTCCCGGTCTCCGCGACGACCGCGGAAATCGTCGCGATCGCGCTCGACGTCGCGCAAAAGACCGGCGGCGCCTTCGACCCGACGGTCGCGCCTCTCGTCGACCTTTACCGCTTCGGCCCGAACAAAGCGCCGCTCGTCCAACTTCCGTCGGACGAACAAATCGCAAAACTCCGCGAAAACGTCGGTTACGACAAGCTCGAAGTCCGATCGGAACCGGAGCCGGCGTTGCGCAAAAGCGTCCCGAGCTTGACGCTCGACCTCTCCGGCGTCGCGAAGGGGTTCGCCGTCGACCGCGTCGCGCAAGCGCTCGAAACCGCCGGTTTAACCGATTATCTCGTCGAAGTCGGCGGCGAAACGCGCTGCGGCGGTCAAAAAACGCGTTTCAACTTTGAAACGAACGCTTTAGACCGAACGCCTTGGCGCGTCGGAATCGAAGCGCCGGAAATCGCTCGCGACGCGCAACGTTATATCCCGCGCCTTTACAGCGTCCTCAACTTCGACGGCTCGGCCCGCCCGCAAACTTCGTTGGCGACGAGCGGCGACTACCGCAACTACCTGCAAGTCGGCGACTTGCGTTTCTCGCACATTATCGACCCGCGCTCCGGCAAACCGACCGAAATCGTCGAAAACGGCGCCGCCGGCTCCGGCGAACGTCTTGGCGCCGTCTCGGTCGTCGCGGAAACTTGCGCCGAAGCGGACGCTTTTGCGACGGCGTTCTTCGTCTTGGGCGAAAAAGACGGCGTCGCGTTGGCCGACGCCCTCGGTCTTGCCGTCCTTTACCTCTTCCGCGCCGACGATTCCGCGCTCGAAATTCGCGAAGTCGCGTCGCAAGCGTTCGGAACGAACGTCGAATCGAACGTCGTCGCTTCGGACGCCGCGCCGCAAGAAAAAACGCCGGTCGCCGAATAACGTTTAATGCGTCGCCGTTCGTTTTAACGCAACCCTTATCCGCGCTCAACTTCCGGAGTCCGTCAATGTCCGATTCGTCGCCGTTTTCTCGCCTCGTCATTCGAGCGTCCGCCGGATCGGGCAAGACGTATCAGTTGAGCGCGCGTTACTTGCGGCTTCTTCTTGAAGGCGCGCCGGTCGATTCGATTCTCGCGACGACGTTCACTCGCAAGGCGGCGGGCGAAATCCAAGACCGCATTCTCGCGCGCCTTGGAAACGCCGCTCTTTCTCCGGAAAACGCGGCCGCGCTCTCGGCGCAACTTTACGACGGCGACGCTAACGTCTTATCGCAAGGGCGTTTGCGAACTCTCGCCGTCGAAGTCGTTCGTTCGTTGCACCGCTTGCGCATCTGCACGCTCGACGCGTTCTTTATGCAGATCGCGGGCGGTTTTGCGTTCGAAATCGGTCTCCCGCCCGGCTGGCGCATCGTCGAGGACGTCGAAGACGCTCGCCTTCTCCGGCAAGCGATTCAAGCGTCGTTCGCGCATTCGCAAACGCAAAACGCCGTCCAACTGACGCGCCTACTCTTCAAAGGCGACCTCCGTCGTTCGATTGAAACCCAGCTTTCGTCCATCGTCGAAGAAACGTTAAGCCTTTATTACCAAACCACTTCCGACGCTTGGACGCGTTTAAAGGCCCCTTGGCGTTCCGTTTCCCCCGAGGAACTCGCGCAAGCCGTCGCCTTTCTCGAAGCCGCGCCCCTTCCAACGACGAAAACGGGCAAGCCGAACTCTAATTACGTCAAGGCGTTAGCGAAATTAGTCGGCTTTGCCAAAGCGCAGAATTGGAACGAATTTTTAAAGCAAACCTTAACGCAAACGACGCTCCGCGGCGACCGAACGTACTATAAAGCCGAATTTGACGACGCTCTCGCCGCGCCGATCGAGCGTCTCGCCGCGTTCGGCAAGGCGAAGGTTCTCGCCGACGTCGCGTCGCAAACGCGAGCGACTTGGATCGCGTTGAACTCGATTTCCGGCTTTTTTCAGCGCTCGAAATTGGAAGAAAACGCCTTCCGTTTCGACGATTTGACGCGAATTTTGGCGCGCCTCCAATGGGAAAACCGTTTCCGCCAAATTGTTTACCGCCTCGACTCCAAAACGTCGCACCTCCTTCTCGACGAATTCCAAGACGCGTCGTTCGGCCAATGGACGATTCTTAAACCCTTTGCGGAGGCGATCGTAGAGCGCGACGACGCCGCGAAGCGCCGCGCCCTTTCCGCCGCGTCTTCGCCGAAACCGACGCCCCTTTTCGACGCGTTCGGCGACGCGACGTTCGGCGACGCAACCGTCGACGTCGCCGAAACTTCCGTCCGTTCGCAACCCGCCGAACGCGGTTCCTTCTTTTGCGTCGGCGACGTCAAACAAGCGATTTACGGTTGGCGCGGCGGCGTCGCCGAAATCTTCAACGAAATCGAATCGTCGATTCCCGGCGTCGAAACGTCCGAGCTGACGCTGAACTGGCGCAGTTGCCCGACGGTGATCGAAACGGTCAACCGCCTTTTCCTTCCGCTAACGCAAAACCCGATTTTCCAATACGATACGGACGACGCGCCCGGTTCGCCGCAAGTTCGCAAAAAGCGCGCGATTATTAAAGCGGTCGAAAATTGGAGCCGACGCTTCACAACGCATCAGACGGCGCCGTCGAACGCGTCGAAACTCGGCTATTGCGCGCTGGAAGTCGCCCCGCTCGTCGACGATTCCGGCGTTCTTCCCGACTTTTCCGCGCCCCCGATCGACGCGACCGAAGACAGCCCGTTATCGACGGAAGCCGTTGATTCGCCGAACGTTAACAAAGTCGACGACGCAGAAAACGACGTCGCGGCGCAAAACCTGCTCGACGCGTTTGCCGACGAAACGGACGACGAAGCGGACGACTCGACGACAGAACGTCGCGTCGGTTCGATTTCGCAAAAACAAGCGACGCTCGCTTACGCGGTCGCTCGCGTCGTTCGTTTGCGCCGCGAATTCCCGAACGCGACGATCGGCGTCTTGACTCGGACGAACAAATTAATCGTCAAATTCATCGCCGCGCTGAAAAAACAAGGCGTCGACGCGAGCGAAGAGGGGGGGGCGCCGCTCACCGACGCGCCGTCGGTAAACGCCGTTCTTTCGGCGCTTACGCTAGCGTCGCACCCGGGCGATCTCGTCGCGAAATACCACTTGGCGACCGTCGCGCCTCTCGCGGAACATTTCGCCCTAACGCCGCAAAATTACGCCGACTCCGCGACAGGACGCCGCGTTTCCTTGCGCATACGACGCGGCGTCGAAACCGGCGGCTTGGGACGTTTTGTCGCGGAAATGGCCGACCTTCTTTTCCCGCTTTGCGACGCTCGAGGACGCGAACGACTCGAAAAGCTTATCGAAGTAGCGTTTAGGTACCAGGAGAGCGAGCCGAACGTTCGTCTCGACCGCTTTGTGAAAACGGTTCGCGAGACTAAAATTGAGTCGCCGTCCGACTCGACGCTTCGAGTGATGAGCCTTCACAAATCGAAGGGGTTGGAGTTCGATATCGTCGTTCTTCCGGAACTCGACGCGCCGCTCGACCGTTCCCGTTCTTCCTTTGTCGTCGGTCGCAGAACGCCGACTTCCCCGATTGAAACGGCGCTCCGCAGCGTTCCGCAAGACGTTCAAAACCTTTTACCGCAAGAGTTCCAACAACTTTTTGACGACGCGTTAACGGAGCGTTTCGAGGAAGCGCTTTGTCTACTTTACGTCGCCGTTACCCGTCCGGTTCGTTCGTTGATCGCGATCGTTTCGCCGAAAAAGAACGCTTCGCAAACGCCGAGTTTCGCGTCGATTCTCCGCGCCGGTCTTGCGGCGAACGCGCTTATTTTCCCGGAGGGTTCGCCCTTTTACGGAAAAGCGCAAACCGTCTTCGCCTCGGGAGTTAAGAATTGGTCGCAATTTGACGCGCCGCCGAAAACGCCCTCGCCTTCCTCGCTTTCCGCGTCCGCGTTCGAACCGCTCGCCGTCCCCGTCCCTTCCCCGTCCGAGGAAAAAATTCCCAACGCAACCGACGTTGCGGCAAGAGTTGCGTCTCCGCATATCGAGCGCCGTCTCCTGTTCCAACGCGAAACGCCGACCGGAGGCCGTTCGCCGCGTCGGTGGAGCCGTCCCGGTTCCTTTACGCTCGGTAAAGCGCTTCACGCCTGTTTCGAAGCGGTTCGCTGGCTCGACGTCGACGGCAGACCTGACGCAAATCTTTTGCGCGAACGACTTAGAGCGTTAGGACTCGACGCCGCCGACGTTCGCCGAACGCTCGAACGTTTCGACGAAATCTGCGAAATGCCTTTCGTTCGAAAACTTCTAAGCCGTTCTAGTTACAGCGTTTACCAACAGGATCTCCCGTTTAACGACGCCGCGTCGTCCGCCGTTTCGCTTCATCCGGAAATTCAGTCGCCGACTTGGGAAGTTTTCCAAGAGCGTCCTTTTTCCTTTTTGAGCGCGGACGGTCGCCTTTGGCGCGGTTCGATCGACCGTCTCGTTCTTTTACGCGACGGCGGCCGAGTCGTCGGCGCCGACGTGATCGATTTCAAAACGGATCGTCTTACGCAGCAACGAGTTGCATCGTTTGCCGACGCCTCTTCCACCGCGTCGTCAAGCGATTGGCCTCCCCTTCCCGACGCGGAAACTTT
>JAFYVO010000230.1 GCA_017549085.1 Thermoguttaceae bacterium | reverse complement strand
ATTCGTAGACTTGCAAATCGGTCGGCCAAGACGTTTTATCTCTCATCGTTTATCGACCTCCAAGATTATTGGTCGGATTGGCCGTCGATTTGAGCGCCGGCGATCTTCGAGTGAATTTTAACTTCCCCGTCGGTCGCTTTATACAACGGATGTTGGGTGATTTTGTAGTCGGTCGCGTCGGCGGTTTCAAACTCGTCGAACCAATCGATAAAACGAGCGTTCGAATATTTCGCGGAAACGGAAACGACGCCGTCGAGTTCTTCCGAACGCTAGAAATCGGCGATCGTCGCTCGCATCCACGGGCCGTTCCCGTTCGAAAGAAACGCGCCGACGGTAACGATCGTCCCCGTCGTATACGCTTCTTGCAACGCTTTGTAACACGGGTCGTTCGCGTCGAAGAGCATTTCGCCGTCGACGCTCAATTCGGCCGACCCCGGCATTTCTTCCTTGAAGAAGCCGGAACGACGGGTCGTCGTGTCGATCGTACTAACCGAGGTGTTGATATTGACGTTGCGACAAGTTTCGCATTCGTAACATTTAAGGCTTTCGCCGGAACCAAAACCGACGATAAGACGTCCGTCGTTGCCGATTTCGTAGCCTTGCAGTTCGTCCGGCCAACTAGATTTATCTTTTGTCATAGAGAACCTTTTTACTTAAAGAATTTGTTGATGATCGGGCTCGCGGAAGCGAGCGCGGGTTGAAGATACGGTCTTGCCTCGACGAAGCCGGGCCTGCTAGACTGACCGTTGAGCTGTTTTTCCGCGGCTCGAGCCGCTTCGAGTTGCTTGTGAGTTTTGATTGGCGCGTATCTCACATAGAATTTTTCGCCGCGATTGTTTTTGTAAGGAACGTATCCCTTTGACTTTGTTTTGCTTACGGCTACCGGCGCGGAACTTCCCATCTTAACCCTAACGGGAGTCTTTCCGATTCTGAGCCCGCCGTATTCTAGAACTCTCGGCGCAGTTCCGCGACTTTGCGAGTCGAACATCGGAATCGCGCCGACGACCGAGGAAACGCGTCCGGAATCGACGTTGTAGCGTATCAGGTTTTTCAGCTTCCCCGTTCGCGACGTTGGAGGGCGCCCCGGCGGCGCGGCGCGATTCCCTTTTCTGAAGAGCCCGCGGGTTCTGTCGGCGACAAGTTTGCCGCTTTCGCGCAAGAATCGTCGTTCTTTTTTAGAAATAAAGCCTTTGAGTTCGGCTTTGTCGAGAATTGTGGTGTGGAGCGTTACCGAAACTGGGAACACTCGCGGCGCCTCGTCAAGTTTTAACACGATATTGTCCGTAATATTTGACGCTGACGATCGACGCAAAAACCCGGTACTGTTCCAGCAACTCGCCGCTGTACGGCGCGTACTCCGTGTTGAGCCAGCGGTAACCGCCGACGTCGCGTTCGTCGAAGAAATGCGAGAGCGCGTCGGCGATTTCGCCGTACTCGGCGACGACGCGTTCGTTTTTCTCGGCTCTCAGCTTGAATTGCACAACGACGTCGACGGTAAGCTCGACGCCCATTATTCGGCGAGCGACGAGCTTCTTCGATTCGCTGTGCGGACAAACGCGAACGTCGAGTCCTTTTACGTCTTCGACGTTGCGCGTAAGAAGAGCGCAGAACTCCGCCTTGGAGCCCGCGGGAAGTATTCCGGAACGGTTGATTTCGTTGGTAATCTCAACGGCGAAATCGGTTAATCGACCCATTTTTAATCTACTAGTTGCGTGTGCGTTCTTAGCGCTTCGAAAGCCGAATCGACGTAGTCGAAAGCGCGACCCGCGATGAGATTGGAAACCTCGAACGTCCGTTCGAAACAACGTATCTTGTCGCCCGGGATCGGATTTCTCGGCAAATCTTCCGCGAAGATAATGAAGTCGAACATAAAAGAACCCGTGTCGAGTCGCGACTCGTTAAGCGTTTTTTGGTCGACTTTGCCGACGACGGCTCTTATAACGAAGACGCCGAAGTCAAGCGCGTCGTATTCGATCTCGACCGCCGAAGCGGTTTCTTGGCGTCGATTAAGCCAACGCATGCCGTCGAGAAAAAAATTGTTAAAGTCGCTCACGACCGGGCCCTCCGTTCGACAAATCAGTTAGTCGCCAGCAAGGCGTTCAGCTCCGGGAACAGTTTAACTTTGACCGTCTCGGCGTCTTCCGGCGACGGTTCGACGGAAATACCGAAGTAAGTCCCCGTCCCTTCGGCGCCGACGGCGAAACCTTCCGCGTCGACCTTCACCTTGACCCCGGCTTCAAACGCGGCGGGAGTTTTCTTCGTCAGCGCGTAAACGCCGCCGAGGTCGACCGCGCCGAGCTCCCCGGCCGGAATTTTATGATTGGCGAAACAGACAAGTTCGCCGACCGCGACCATCGTTCCGGGATTAACGTCGGCGGTCGGAATGACGTTAATCGTAATCGCTTCTTTTGTGAGTTTGCTCATTGATTCGTCTCCTTACACATCAGTCTTCGCGGCAGTCGACGTAGACGGCGCCGCAGTAATCTTGCGCGTTCACGCCGAAGTCGAAGTAACCGCGGTATTGAACGCCGAGTTGGTCGAAAGACGCTTGGCCCTGTTCGATCGTCGGACGCTCTTGTCCGTTGAGGAAGACGACGTCGAACGCGGATATGCGGTTCGGGTCGCCGAAGAGGTACCACGATTTCTTCGAACCGTTTTCAAACCCTTTCATTTTCGATTGAAGGTACGGCGACGCGACGATTTCGTATTGGTATTGACTCGCGTAAGGGTTGGCGACGCCTTGCGGAATCCCGATCGCGGTCGATTCGTTGAGGGTAACGGAGTTAAGCAGACGCCACGCCGTTTGACGCAACGCGGTCGGAACGACCAAGTATTTCGCGATCTGCGCGATCGGGCGTCCTTGCGGAGTAACTTGTTCTTCGAAGAGGTTCGACGCGCGATTCAACGAGTCGAACGAGAGTTCGACGTTGTCTTCGCTGGTATATTTGAGGTAGTTGCGGTGCGCGGTCGAGAAAAAGTTGTCGCCGTTTTCGTCTTGGTTCGCGGCTAAAATACACTTCCAAACTTCGTCGTTAAGACGTTCGGCGGCGCCCATCCCGAGTTTCGTCGGGAATTGAACGAGCGCGTTCAGGTCGTCATTGTAAAGCATTTCGCGCGTGAGCGAATACTTCAACGCGTAAGAATGAACGCGGTTCGTGTACTCTTGTTCGGAGAACTCGGCGTTTTCGATCGTCCCGCCGTTGGCGGCGAGTCGTTCGAACGTGAAGTTTCCGCTCGTGCGGTAGTTGTAAATCGGCTTAAAGTCTTGGGCTCGCGAAATCGAACAGAGTTTGCGCCAGCTTTCGTCGACCGTTTCGTAACCGGAAAGCATCGCCTTATTGACGACGTTGCGGAAGACGCGGTCGAGGCCGGACGTGGTGAACGCCGACTCGATATAGTTCATATCGTTGAGGTCGGACGCGTAGCAAGCGGCGTCGGTCGAGAAAGCGAAGACGTCGCGGAACCCGCCAAGTTTGCGTTTGCTGTCGTAAGCGCGGTTGAGCGTTTCTTCGTCGTAATGTTTTTGAGCGAATTGATCGCCGAGACACGCGGTAACGATCGCGGCCTCGACGACGTCGCACGTCTGTTTCTTTTGCATATTGGTTCCTGCGACAAGAGCGGTGGGAATTTGAGAAGCCGCTTGATAACCCGTTTCGTGTCGGGCTTTAACAAGCGCGGTTTTGAAGTCGTCGAGACTCCAGTTTTCGTCGATCGCTTGGGCGCGAAGGTCTTCGTACCCGCTCGCCTCGATCGAGTTGATGGAGGCGATGCGATTGGCGTTCGCTTGGAGTTGTTTTGCGAGAAGTTCGGAATCGAACGAAGACGCGGCGTTCACGTTGACGACCGGAGCCGGAAACGCGGCGGTTTGAACGTCTTGCGCGTCGGCGTTCGCCTTCGTT
>JAFYVO010000229.1 GCA_017549085.1 Thermoguttaceae bacterium | reverse complement strand
GACGACGGCGACGACCGGGACGACGCTCGGGTTCGTCGACGCGCAAAAAGCGACGCAAGAAATGACGAACGATTTGCTTTCGACGCTGACGTCGCGCGGCGGAACGTCGCTTTACGATCGTTGGCGCGCTTACAACGCCGGCGTGCGTCGCCAAACGTCGGCGCTCGAGTCGGGGAGCGAGTTGAACGGTCGTTGCCGCTTGAGCTGGTACGAGAAACTTTACGCCGACCCGTTGCGTTCGGCGGGGGAAGTCGAATTTTTCTCGCGCGCTTGGGGCGGATTCTTCTCCGGTTCGACGGCGGACGTCGTTTCCGGCGTTCGCTTGGCGCGCGCTAAGATGGACGTCGCCTTGCGCAATGATCAACCGGCGAAACCGACGCCGAAAACGCCGCGAGAAGCGATCGAAGTCTTGAAGACGGCGCTCGTCGAAACGGCGGCCCTGCACGCTCGCGCTCTTGCTCCGATGAGTAAAGACGACGTCGCGGCGGTTTCGCGGGAAGCGCATCCGATCTTTTGCGCGCAAGCTCAAAGCGGACACACCGTTCCGAGCCGCGGTCGCGCGAAATATTTGATCGACGCGATGCAAAAAATGAACAAAAACGCGCTTTACGACGCCGCCGAAACCGCGCTTTCGACGCTCGACGAAAAAACGCTCGCGCTGTTGGCGCAAGTCGACTGGGATTCGCTTGAAAAAGTGAAGGTCGACGGTCAAGAGATGGGGCGCGTTTCGACGGAAGCGGGGGATATCCTCTTCGGCGATAAAAACGCGACCGTTTGGAACCTCGACCAATATTCGACCGTTTGTTGCGTCGTCGACTTGGGCGGAAAAGACGAGTACCGCGAAGGCGTTTGCAACGTCAACCGTCCGGTTTTGGTCGTTTTGGATCTCGGCGCGGACGACGACAATTACGTCGGGCAAAATCCGGGGATTCAAGGGGGCGCGATTCTCGGCGTCTCCGTTTGGTACGACGGCGGCGGGAACGACCGCTACCTCGCGAAAGACGTCGCGCAAGGGAGTTGCATTGGGGGCGTCGGGATTCTCGTCGACGAAGACGGCGACGACCGTTATCTCGGTTTCCTGCGAGCGCAAGGCCAAGCGCTTTGCGGGCTCGGGCTCCATATCGACCGCGCCGGCAACGACGATTACCGCGCCGCGTTATGGGCGCAAGGCGTCGGCGCGCCGGGCGGTTTCGGGGCGATCCTCGACAAAGACGGGAACGACCATTATTACGTCGGCGGCTACTATTACGACTCCTATCCGGAGCACCCGGGACACGACGGTTGGGGCCAAGGGATCGGCGCCGGGATTCGACGCGTCGCTTGCGGCGGGATCGGGCTTTGCCTCGACTGCGGCGGGGACGACGCTTACGAGTTCGACTACTTCGGACACGGCGGCGGTTACTGGATGGGCGTCGGCGTCGCTCGCGACTTCGCCGGGAACGATATCCGTTACGCCGCCACGTCGACGCGCTACGACGGTTCGCGTCGCGAACAAGCGCGTTGGCAACGCTTCGGATGCGGGTTCGGTTGCCATTACGCCGTCGGGTATCTCTTCGACGACCAAGGGGACGACGCGTACAACGGCACGATTATGGGGCTCGGGATGGGCTGGGACCTCGGCGCCGGGTTCCTCGTCGATTTCCTCGGCGACGACGCGTTCGAAGCGACCGGCGGTCTGACGCAAGGCGCGGGGGGCGAAGGAAGCGTCGGCGTTCTGTTGAATTATCGCGGTTCGGACGTTTACCGCGGCAACAACCAAGGTTACGCTTCGTCGCACTTGACGTATCACTCGCCGAGCGACTGCGGCGCGAACTATAGTTTCGTCGTCGATCACGGCGGGAGCGACCAATACGGCTGTCGCGCCGGGAACAACGCCGTTTCGGCGCGCGGTATGTCGACCGGTTTCATTATCGACCGTCCGGCGCCGGACGAGCCGCAACCGCAAACGAACGCGCAAGCTCAACCGCAAACCGTCGCGCGTCCGTCGGCGGCGCAAGGGTTCCAAGGCGAGACCGGGGCGATTCGCACGATGGCGAGTCCTCCGCCGACGGTCGAACCGGTGTACAACTTCGACAACGGCGGCGGTCAAGGCGGAATGGGGCGCGGTTGGCGTCTCTTTGGCGGCGGGATGTAATCCGTCGAAGCGTTGAAAGCGAAAAGGGCGAGCGTCTGAACGGCGTTCGCCTTTTTTGCGTTTGGAGCGGATTTTTTTCATTATTAATAAGCGGCGGAAGCGGGGCGGGCGTTTGCGCGACTGTTCGAGCGACGTTTTTTCGGAAAAGTCGCGGCGCGAGGCTCGGGGGCCCCCTTAAAACGAACGGAAAAACGGGTAAAATTAAGGGTTGGTTCGCGCGTTGGTTTTAGACGGCTCTTTCGCCGTCGAGAGCGGCGGTTTTCGGCGTTAAGACGAGAAAATCGAACGTTAAAACGCTGAACGAACGATTCAAATTACCCAGATTACCCGTTCGGCGGTCGAGAAAACCGCGACCGAGGCGGGGCGACGCCGAGAAGGAGAAGTCCGATGTCGATGAAATGGTCGAAAACGCTGATTCCGACGATGAAGGAAACGCCGAACGGAGCGGAGATTCCGAGTCATATTTTGATGCTCCGCGCCGGGATGATTTCGCAAGTGATGGCGGGCGCCTACGCGTTCCTGCCCCTTGGGTGGCGCGCGCTCCACAAAGCGACGAACATCGTTCGCGAAGAAATGAACCGAACCGGCGCTTCCGAACTCTTCATGTCGGCGCTCTGCCCGCAATCCCTTTACGAACAAACGAATCGCGTCGAAGCGTTCGGCAACGTTCTCATTAAAACGACGCTGACCCGCGGCGGCGCGAAAACGCCGGTCGTCTTCTGCCCGACGCACGAAGAAGAAATCACGAGCATCGTTTCGCATTACGTCTCGAGCTATCGTCAGCTCCCGATGACGCTTTACCAAATCCAAACGAAGTTCCGCAACGAAGAGCGTCCGAAGTTCGGCCTCCTGCGCACGAGCGAGTTCCTGATGAAGGACGCGTACAGCTTCCACACGAACGTCGAGTCGCTGAACGAAACGTACCAAGATATGTACGACGCTTACTGCCGCGTCTTCGAACGTTGCGGCCTCCCGTATCTCCCGGTCGAAGCCGAATCCGGCCCGATCGGCGGCGACGCGTCGCACGAGTTTATGATTCCGTCCCCGAACGGCGAAGACGACGTCGTTTACTGCCCGACCTGCCGTTACGCGGCGAACGTCGAAAAGGCGGAAATCGGCGAAACGGTTTACGTTCGTCCGGAAGACGCGGTTTTGAAGGAAATCGCCGAACTCGACACCCCGGGCGCCCACACGATCGACCAAGTTTGCGCGTTCTTGAAAGCGAAACCGAAGCGCGTCGTTAAAACGTTGATTTACAACGTCGACGGAACGGCGGTCGCGGTTTTGGTTCGCGGCGATTGCGACGTCAACGAAAACAAACTCCGCCGCGTTCTCGGCGCCGAAAAGGTCGAGTTGGCCGACGACGCGACGATCGAACGCGTTACCGGCGCTCCGGTCGGTTTCGCGGGCCCGGTCGGCTTGAAAGAAAAGATCAAGATCGTCGCCGACCCGACGATTAAAGAGTTGGTCAACGTTATCGTCGGCGCGAACAAAGCCGAAAAACACTTGGTCAACGTCAACCTCGACCGCGACTTTACGGTCGACGTTTACGGCGACGTCCGCAACGCGCTCCCGGGCGACGCTTGCCCGCGCTGCGGCGCTCCGATGACGATGCAAAACGCGATCGAAGTCGGGCACGTCTTTAAACTTGGGACGAAATACACCGAAGCGCTGAACGCGAAATTCCTCGACGACTCGCTGGCGCAACAAACGATCATTATGGGCTGCTACGGCATCGGCGTCAGCCGCGTCGTCGCCGGTTTGGTCGAGACGAGTTGGGACGACGCCGGGATCGTTTGGCCGGTCGCGCTCGCGCCTTACGAAGTCTGCGTTTGCCCGATCAAAGCGACGGACGAAGCGAGTATGGCCGCCGCCGAAAAGATCGCGTCGGAACTCGAAGCGCTCGGCGTCGACGTCATCGTCGACGACCGCGACCAACGCCCGGGCGTCAAGTTCAAGGACGCCGACCTGATCGGTTTCCCGGTTCGCGTTACGATCGGCAAGAGCCTGCAAGACGGTCAAGTCGAAGTCAAATGGCGTTGGGAAAAGGACGCGACGCTCGTCTCGGTCGACGAAGTCGCCGCCAAGCTCGCCGCCGACCTCGCCGAAGAACGTAAAACCGGCGCCCGTTTCGCCGAAGCGAAAAAAGCTCGCGAAACGGAAAAATCCGCGAAGTAATTTCCGGAAAATAAGCGTTTAAAAATCAACGATTTTAAGAGGCGAAGGCGCCCGACCGCGTAAAAAGTCGGCGCGCCTTTTGCCGAAGCGAAAAAGTTGGCGATGCGCAAAAATAACGGCGCGCGCAAAATCTCGGCGTTTCGAAAGAAAAGAAGCGCTGAGATTATCTAAAAAATTAACCGTCGGTGTGTTAGTGTGTCGAGAGTCGCAGGATGGAACGTGTTTTTTGCGCGATAAAGTCGGTGTATTCG
Organism: Thermoguttaceae bacterium; assembly: GCA_017549085.1. GTDB lineage: Bacteria > Planctomycetota > Planctomycetia > Pirellulales > Thermoguttaceae > RUG369. The sequence continues at coordinate 1,353 of JAFYVO010000229.1, read as the reverse complement.
GATTTGAATGCTAAAAAAGCGAAATTTGAAAACGTCGCCGAGAAATTGCAAGAAATTGTATTTTCGTTCACCCGCGAGGAAACGTTAAGCGCGATTCAAAGCGTCGGCGTAATTCCGGAACGATTTGGTCGCGATTCGACTGAGGAAAAATTATTCGCTAAAACTTCCGATTTAGTTTTAGCGCGAGCGTTGACTTTTTTAGGTTTTTCGGTCGAGGTTTGCCGCCGGCGCGGCGATTTTGCCGACGTTGTCGCCGAAAGTAATAGATACGGTTATAGATTGACGGCGGACGCGAAATCTTTTCGCTTGAGTAGAACGGCGAAAAATCAAAAGGATTACAAAGTAACCGCCTTAAATTCTTGGCGAATAAACGTCGGCGCCGATTTTGCCGCGTTGGTCGCGCCATACTTTCAGTATCCGACTAATGAGAGCCAAATTTATCGTCAGGCGTTGGAAGCGAACGTTTGTTTGGCGAGTTGGGAAACGTTGTTTCTTTTGCTTAAAAATAACGTCGAAGAGTCGGACGATTTAAATTTATCGCGTTATTGGACTTTCTCAAACGATTTAGCGGCGCGTGTTTCGGTGGCGGAATCGAAGCGTTCATTTTTAAACGAAAGCGCGGCGACGTTGTGCGAGATCGTTGGGTTACCGACTGAAAAATGGTCGGAGACGTTGGCGATCTTTCGCGCCGTCGTGGAGAAACAAGGCGCCGATGAAATCGAACGATTGACGGAAGAAATCGAAAAGATAAAGGCGTTAACTCGCGAAGAAGCGATCGAGGCTCTTATCGAAAAAACAAAGTATAGGGAGAATATCAAGACGATCCGAGCGTATTTAAAGAAAATCGGCGCGGTCGTTTGAAGTTAAGTATCGACGTTTAATTTGCCGAGGTTTTTAGTAAAAGAGTTGCTTAATCAAATATGACGTTGGAAAACACCCTGCTTTGCGGCGATTGCCGAGAACTGACGCCTAAAATCGAATCGGATAGCGTTCATTTAATTTTGAGCGATATTCCTTACGGAATTGGCGCGGACGATTGGGACGTTTTGCACAACAACACGAACGGCGCGTATTTGGGCGCGAGTCCGGCGCAGGCAAAAGCGGGCGCGGTTTTTAAAAAACGTGGTAAACCGTTGAACGGTTGGTCGAAAGCCGATAAAGAAATTCCGAAGCAATATTACGACTGGGCGACTTCGTGGGCGGGCGAGTGGTTGCGAATATTGAAACCCGGCGGTTCGGCGATCGTTTTCGCCGGTCGACGATTGGCGCATCGTTGTATCTGCGCTTTTGAAGACGTCGGCTTTACCTATAAAGATATGCTTGCGTGGGAAAAGGAACGCGCTCCGCATCGCG
>JAFYVO010000228.1 GCA_017549085.1 Thermoguttaceae bacterium | reverse complement strand
CCGACGCCGCCCCCCTCCGCCGCCTTCCGTTCCCTCTACCTTGCCGACCGTTCCGCCCGGCGTTCCGAGCGCCGCGTTCCCGACGGTTCGACGCTCGCCGACGCGTTGCGCGCCGCCGGTTTCGCGCTCGACTTCGATTGCGGCGGACGCGGCGTTTGCGGACGTTGCGCCGTTCCGGTCGCGTTTCTTTCCGACGCGCTCTCCTTCCAACCGCGTCTCGCTTGCCGAACGCTCGTCGACCGCGACGACCTCCTCGTCGACGTTTCCGATCTTCCGACGCTCGAAGACAAGCGCGCCGAACGCCTCGCTTCCCCGCTCCCCGAAACGACGCTCGAACCGACGGAAGAAGAGCGACGCGGCGAGTTCGGTTTCGCGGTCGATTTGGGGACGACGACCCTCGTTTGCGCGCTCGTTTCGTTGGCGTCGGGGCGTTCGCTCGTCGTTTCGACGCGGCGCAATCCGCAAATCGCTTGGGGGCGCGACGTTCTTTCCCGAATCGGCGCGGCGCTCGGTTCCCCGGCGGTCGCGGCGGCGTTGCGGTCGGCGGTCGTTCGCGAACTCGGCGCGCTCGCGTCGGAATCGGCGGCGCAAATCGGCGTTTCGACCGTCCAAATTGGGGAAATTGTCGTCGCCGGAAACGCGACCGAGTCGTTCCTTTTTTGCGGGCGCGACGTTTCTCCTTTGAGCGCGGCGCCCTTTTTTATCCCCGACCGAACTTTCCCGGAGGTCGCCGCGTCGTCGTTCGTCGATTGGGGCGTCGACTTTGCGCCGGGGGCGCGCGTTCGCGTCTTCCCGACTTTTTCGGCGTTTGTCGGCGGGGACGTTCTCGCCGGTTTCGAGCGGTTGCGAACGTTCGACGCTTTCGGCGCGTCCGGTCGAACCGCTCTTTTTCTCGACGTCGGAACGAACGGCGAAGCGATTTTAGCTCGCGACGGGCGTTTCTTTGCGACGTCGACCGCCGCCGGGCCCGCGTTCGAAGGCGCCGAGATCGCTTGCGGCTCCCTCGCCGTTCCCGGAGCGATTCGCGCCGTCGATTTTTCCGCCGACGGAATCGTTTGGCGTCCGCGAACGGTCGGCGACGTTTTTCCGCCGCAAAGCGTTTGCGGTTCCGGGCTCGTCGACGCGTTGGCCGGAGCGCTCGCGACAAACGTCGTCGCGCCGAACGGTCGTTTGCGAACCGCCGACGCTCCGGAACTCGCCGCGCTTCCGTCCGAATTTCGCGCTCGACTTGCGACGCTCGACGGCGAGCGAACGTTTGAAATCGCCCAAGCCGCCCCAATCGCCGATTTTAACGCGCCGCCAACGCCGCCGTTTGCCGCGCCCGCCCCGTCCCCGCAAAGCGCCGAAAATATTTCCGGCGTTCGCTTGACGCAGCGCGACGTCCGCCGCCTCCAACTCGCGATCGGCGCGATTCGGGCCGGCTTGCGTCTTCTTTGCGAAGCGGCGGGAGCGTCGGTCGCCGAACTCGACGCCGTTTATTTGGCCGGCGGTTTCGGCGGCGCGCTGAACCGAACGAACGCTCGACGCGTCGGGCTCCTTCCGCCGGAAATTCCGAACGTTCGAATCGTCGATTGCGGCAATTCTTCCCTTTTCGGCGCGGTCGACGTCTTGACGAAACGCCTCTCTTGGGCTAAAGTAACGGAAACGCTCGACCAGGTTGAAACGCTCGACCTCGCGACCGATCCGCGTTTTGCCGAAACGTTCGCCGAGTCGACGCGTTTTCCGACGCAAGACGAATTCCGCGAATAAACCGAGCGACGTTTTACGCCGTTTTACACCTCCAGTTCCCCGTTCCGCGCAATCGGCGCCAATTAACGCGCGTTAACAAACGCTAATCCGCCGCCGCGACGCAATCCACACAACGCGACATTTTTCAAACAACGACGCGATATGAACACTCCGAACCGCCCTCCGCATATTTCCGGTAAAAACATCCTTTGTCTCGCCGTCGACCGTTTGAACGCCGATTTTCTCGGCGCGTACGGGAACGCTTGGGTCGAGACGCCCGCTTTCGACGCGCTCGCGGCGGAGTCGGTTCTTTTCGACTCCTTTTTCGCGACTTCGCTCGATCTTGAAACGCTTTATCGAGCGTTTTGGCGGGGCGAATCTCCGGCGCGCGTCGTCGCTTCAGCCGACGACAAAACGGCGGACGAAGCGGAAACGCTCGCCGACGAACCGAACGACGCGTTAAACGACGCAAACCGGGACGACTTTAACGACGCCGACGTCGCGCCGCCGTCGATTTTCCGCCTCTTGAAAGAGACAGGTTATCGAACGTTCGTCGTTTCGGACGACGAAACGGTCGCGCTTCACTCGGCGGTCGAAGACGAGTATTGCGACGGTCGCTTTTTTCTCGGCGCCCCCGACGCGGCGCTCCCGGCGGAAACGCTCGAAGAGACGCAATTTTTCCGCAACTTTGAGGAGCTAGCTCGTTTTCTCGTCAAGTTGGAAGACGACGCCAAATGCGAAAACGGCGGCGACGCGGCGCCTTGGTTCGTTTGGGCGCACTTTTCCGGTTGGAACGAACGTTGGGACTTCCCGCTCGAACTGCGCGAACGTTTTCAAGAGGACGAGGACGACCCGGCGCCTTATTCGGCGACGCTCGTTCCTTATTGGCCGCTCGAAGAGAGCGCGAAATCGACGAAACGGAACGCTCGAGCCAACGACGCCGCCGTCGCGGAAGCCGCTTTAGCTCGCGCCGCCGCGATTCTCGACGCCGACGCCGTTTCGTCCGACTCTTCGCTCCCCGCCGAAGTCGAAATTGAATTTAACGTCGAATTCGACGATCCGGAAACGCTCGACGACGAAAACGACGCGGAATTCGCCCCCGAAGACGCCGACGAAAACGACGCGGAATTCGCCCCCGACGACGATGAAGAAGAAAACGCCGAACTCGCCGACGACGTTGAAGAAAACGCCGACGCGTTCGTCGACGAAAGCGCCGTCGAACGCCAACTTGCCGCGACCGAGCTTGCCCGTCTTGCCCAACTTGACGCGCCGGAGCGTCGCCAAGCGGTCGTCGAAGGGTATTGCGGCGGCGTCGCGGCGTTCGACGAAACGCTCGAAGGCTTCGTTCAGCTCCTCAAAGAAAACGGAATCCTCTCGAAAACCCTTCTCTTAACGACGGCGACGCGCGGTTTTTCGACCGGTTCCCCGTCCGCGCTCGGCTTGGAACCGACGCCTGAAACCGCCGCCGCTGAAGTTTTTGCGCCGACGCCCCTTTTCGCCGCCGACTCGGCCGACGACGCCGATTCGTTAACCCTCCCGATCCCCGCGTCTTCTTCGGACGGCGCAAACGGCGCGCTTTACGCGACCGGAGCCGACGGCGAAACCTCCCGATTTTACGCGGAATCGTTCCAGCTTCCCCTTGCGATTCGTCTTCCGAACGGCGTCGGCGCGACGGTTCGGCTCCCGGCGCTTTGCGAACCGCGCGACGTTTTCGCGACCCTTCGCGATTGGCCGGAGTTCGCCGCCGAACTCGCGACGCCGGAATTTTGGAGCTTTGAAGCGATTGAAATTTCCCCGTTCGCCGGAAAATGGAGCGCGGAATCGGAGACGGAAATCGCCGAAGAGCTCGACGCCGACGACGTTCTCGCCGTCGAAAAAGAGCGAACCGCCGACTTTAACGCCGACGCGTCGGACGTTCCGGGTCAAAACCTTCTCCGACTCCTCGCCAACGAAGACGGCGTTTTGCGCGACCGCGTTTCGGTCGTCGCTCGCGACGCGGAGTCGGAGGAACGGGCGGTCGTCGTCGCCGACTGGATCCTCAAAGAAACGCCCCTCGCGCCGGGCGTCGACGTCGACGATTTCTCCGGAACCGGCGCGTTCGTCGCCGACGCCGCGACCTTGACCGCCCTTGCGCCGACGGAGTCCGACGACGTTGCGCGTTCGACGCCGCGACTTAGCCGTTTCGAGCTGTTCGTTCGCCCGGACGACCGTTACAACGTCAACGACGTCGCGAACCGTTGCGTCGAGATCGTCGAAAAGCTCGCCCCGGCGCTCCGCCCGAACCGCGATTGACCGCAAGCGACCGGCAAAAGCCCGCTTTTTGGGATCTTCCGGGACGTTCGACGTTCGCTCGACGTCCCGTTTTCGCCCGTTTCGTCCCGTTTTCGCCGCTTTGCGAACTTAGCCAATTCCGCTATTTTCGCGCCGCCGCCCAACTTGACGCTTTCGCCGACTCTTTTTCGGTCGCCCGGTTCGCCCCGTTTCCCCGCTTAACCTATTTTATCTTCCGTCGACGACGCGCTTCTGCACGTCGGTGGCGGAGCGTTCCCTTTCGCCCCCGATTTTTTCTTTCAACGGAGGTTTTATGCAACGCAATT
>JAFYVO010000227.1 GCA_017549085.1 Thermoguttaceae bacterium | reverse complement strand
GTCGCGGAAGAAAGTAATCGTAACGGCGTCGGTTTTCTCGGCGACCTGCCATTCGAAATCGGTCGGCGGATTCGGGGCCGCTTGCAAAACGGGCGAGTTAACTTTGGAGGACGTCATTAGTTTTCCTTTTGGAACGGGCGTCGCGGGGAACGGCGAACGACGCGTCGGGAACGTCGTTGAAAATCGACATGGCGCGGCCTTTCTGTTCGAAAGCGTTAACGTCGCCGATTCGACGGTTTACAAGAGAACTCGGCGACGGCGTTATTATTGCCGACTTGACGTCGCGTTTCAAGAGCGGCGCGCGATTTTTGCGAAATTTTTCGACTTTTTGGGAAAAAAGCGGACGCCGCCGACGGTTGGACGGTTTCAAAAGAAACGTCGCAAAAGAAAAACCGCGTCTCCGACGATTGGCGGAAACGCGGTTTTAGGCGACGCTAAACGTCGGACGAAGCGTCGGTTAGCGTCGAAGATGTAAAAGAGCGAAAGGCGTTAAACTAAACGCCGAGCGGCGACGCCGCGCGAGAAACGCTTGCGCGGCGCCGGGGAAGCGGCGATCAGTCGACGACGCGTTCTTTGACCGCTTTGATCATCGCCGGAATCACTTGGTTCAGGTCGCCGACGATACCGTAGTGCGCGACCGAGAAAATCGGCGCGTCCGGGTCCGTGTTGATCGCGATGATCTTCGCCGAGTCTTGCATACCGGCGCGGTGCTGGATCGCGCCGCTAATCCCGCAAGCGACGTAAAGCGCCGGACGAACCGTCGTGCCGGTTTGGCCGATTTGGTAGTCGTGCGAATCGACGTAACCGCCGTCGACCGCCGCGCGACTCGCCCCGACCGCTCCGCCGAGCGCGTTCGCCAAGTCGAAAATCAGCTTGAAGTTCTCTTTGCTCCCAACCCCGGCGCCCCCGGCGACGACGACGCGAGCGCCCTTCAAGTCGACCTTTTTCTCTTCGACGAAACGTTCCAACGCTTCAACCGCCAGCAAGCTCGCGTCGATCGCGACCTTTTCCTCGACGATTTCGCCGACGCGGGTTTCGTCCGCTTCGCCCTTCGGGAAAACGCCTTCGCGAACCGTCGCCATTTGCGGCCATTGCTCCGGGTTCACGATCGTCGCGACGATGTTGCCGCCGAACGCCGGGCGGATTTGTTGCAGCAAGTTCTTGTATTGAACCTTCGTCTTCGTTTTCGAGTCGAGAAGCTCGACGTCGTCGATTTGGAGGTCGGTGCAGTCGGCGGTCATCCCGGAACGGGTCGCCGAAGCGACGCGCGGCGCCAAGTCGCGACCGACGTGCGTCGCGCCGTAAAGGACGATTTGCGGCGCGTATTTTTCGATCAACGTTTGCAGAACGTGCGCGTACGGCGACGTCGTGAAACGCGCTAAATTCGGGTCGTCGACGACGTAAACCTTGTCGACGCCGTAAGCGAAGAGCGTTTTCGAAAGGTCGGCGACGCCGCGACCCGGGAGAACCGCCCCGACTTTAACGCCGAGTTTGTCGGCCAGTTCGCGAGCGCGTCCGCAAAGTTCGAGAACGACGTCTTGCAGTTTGCCGTCTTCCTGTTCCGCGAAAATCCAAACTTCGCCTTCGGGATTTTTTCTGTTCATTCGAGCATCCTAAATATCGTAAAATGGGCTTTTATCTTGTTAAAACGGCGGCGCGAAAAGGGAAGCGTCGCGACGAGCGAACGTCGGCGAACGTCGCAAGGTCGGAACGCGAAACGTCGAGCGTCCGCCGAGCGGAAAACGGACGGCGATTAGCCGAGCGCGCGGTCTTTGACGAGTTCGGCGACCAAGTTGCGGACGCCTTCTTCCGTCGCCGGGACTTCGACGAAGCCCTCTTTCTTGAGGACGATCGACTCGATGCGGTAAACTTTCGTCGGCGAACCGGCCAAACCGCAACGGTCGAGGTCGGCGGAAATGTCGTCGAGCGACCATTGTTCGAGGCGGTCTTCCGGAGCGAGCGTCGACGGGTCGGCGACTTCCGACGGAACGCGCTTGTGTTTGTTGCGCATCACTTTGATCGCGGCTTGCGGACGCGGTTCGTTCGCTTCTTCGACGACCGTAACGAGCGCCGGAAGGGTCGTCGAAACCGTTTCCCAACCGTTGCCGAGCGAGCGGCGAAGGGTCGCTTTGCCGTCTTTCACGTCGATAATCTCCGTGAGATACGCGATTTGCGGAATCCCGAGCTTTTCGGCGGTTTGCGGGCCGGTTTGCGCCGTGTCGCCGTCGATCGCTTGGCGACCGCAGAAAACGAAGTCGTAATCGCCGATCGTTTTGACCGCTTGCGAGAGGACGTAGCTCGTGGCGAGCGTATCGGCCCCGGCGGCGCGGCGGTCGGTGATCAGGATCGCGCGGTCGGCGCCGCGGTAGAGGCAGTCGCGCAGGACGTCGGCGGCTTTCGGGAGCCCCATCGTAACGACGGTGACGGTTCCGCCGAAGCGTTCTTTCACTTCGAGCGCGGCTTCGAGCGCGTGCAGGTCTTCCGGGTTGAAGATCGTCGGGAGCGCGGCGCGGTTGATCGTGCCGTCTTCCTTCATAGCGGAGCCGGTAACGTTCGCGGTGTCGGGGACTTGTTTGACCAACACGATGGAATGATAAGAGGACACTAACTTCTCCTTCAATGTTTATTTTTAAGGTCTTGCGCGTCGACGTTTCGTCGGCTTTTCGTTTTCCAAACGGAGAGCGGAGCGTTCGAGCGTCGGCGGCGACCGCGTTTCACTTGGTTAAGGCGCGACGCGGATTAGGCGTCGCGAGTTGTTCCCCAATTAACGGGCGGAACCGACGGGGCGGCGAGTTCCGGTCGCGGCGGCGCCGGGCGTCGCGGGCGTTCCGGTTCGACGAGTCGTTCCGGTCGCGGCGGCGCTCGGTTGAGCGGCGGGCGCGGCGGTTCCGAGGGTCGGCGCTTCGACGTTCGGGAAGACGACTTTCAGCGTCGCGAGGAGCGTTTCGAGGTCGACGTCGGTCGCCGCGACTTTGCCGTCGCCGCCGATAAGAATCAGCGTCGGAACTTCGTCGATCCCGTAATAACGGGCGAGCGATTTTTCCTTCGCGGCGATCGCTTGGAGGTCGGTCAAGATCGGCCAAGCGAGAGGCGATTTCGCCAAATACGCTTGCATCGCTTTCGCGTCGCCGTCGAGGTTGTACCCGACGATTTCGAAACCGCTCTTGTTGTAGGCTTGGTAAAGTTTCGCGAGTTGCTCTTGCACGTCGGCGCAGGATTCGTTCCAGGACGCCCAGAAGTCGACGAGAACGACTTTTCCCTTAACCGAGGCCGGGTCGAACGCTTTGCCGTCGACGGTTCGACCGAACCATTCGAACGTTTTCCCTTCGAGTTCGGAGAAACGAATCGCGCCTTCGAGGCTTTCGAGCGCGCGGAGCGAATCGGCGTCGCCGGCGGCTTTCAGGTTCTTGAGAATCGGCGCCCAAACGGCGGTCGGCAGGGTCGGGTCTTCGAGCGTCGCGGCCAAAATCGCGACCGGAACGACGAGGTCGGTCGTCATGTCGGCGGCGGTCGGGTGCGCGGCGACGAACGCTTCGACTTCCTTCATCGCCGTTTTCAATTCTTGCGCGGTTCCGCCGCGTTCGACGACGTCGGCGACTTTCGCTTGGAGGTAAACGCCGGAGAAAGCCAGCGCCGCGTCGCGGCCTTCTTCGAGACTTTGAACGCGCTTGTTCTTTTGGAGCGCGTCGGCGTACGCCTTCAGTTTCGGCAGGACGGCGACGTCGACCGACGCTTGATAACACAAGACTTGACCTTTAAGCGAAACCGCTTTGAGGAAAACTTCGTCGGTCGTTTTCATCGACAAAACGCGGTCGGCGATTTTCGCGTTCGTCGCGAGCATTTTGTCGACCCAAACGACGTATTCTTCCTCCGTTTCGAAAACCGTTTCGTTCGAGAGGAGACGATCCGCTTGCGCGAGGAGTTGCTCCGCGGTCGCGTTCGCCGGAACGACGAATTCGGAGCCGTCCGATTTCTTCGCCGCGGCGGTCGCGCGAGCGGGGGCGGCGGTCGTCGCGGGCGTTTGAGCCGGAGCGACCGTTTCCAATTCGGAAACGGCGCCGGTTCGGGCGGCGTTGCGAGCGGCGGCGCGAGCGCGGACGGCGCCGAGCGGGCCCGTTTGAGCGAAAGCGTCGGCGGCGGTAAGCGCGACGGAAAGCGTCAGCGCGGCGGCGAGAAATCCCTTCGTCTTTTTCATTGCGAGCTTCAATCCTTTGCTTGTCGTTAATTTTTTTAATCGCGATTGAAATTTTTCGGCTCGTCGTCGCGTTCTCGACGCGACCGAAGCGGCTTCGGACGGGGGCGACGAACGGAAATCGGGCGAGCGACGGCGTCGTCGACGCGCTTAGAGGGCGCGGCGCGGCGACGCGTTTAGAGCGAGTATAACAAAAAATCGCGATCCGTAAAACGGGTGTTTTCGAAATTTTCCCCTCCGTCGAGCGGATTTTTTTCCCAACGCGGCGGGTTTTTTACGGTCGCGACAATTTTTCCGTTTTTGTCTCGTTGAGAAGAAGAGGCAAAAAGACCGGAGCCGCGACTTCGGGGGGCGAACGTCGCGGTTTCGGCTTCGACGGCGCGTCGGTCAAACGCGGAAGATTCCGAGTCGGCGGCGCGTCGGTCAAACGCGGAAGATTCCGACTTCGGCCGGCGGGTAAGAACGGCGTTTTTTCGGCGGAATCTCGACTTCAAGGAGGTCGAAATCGAACCGGTCGTCCGACTCGACGACGAAGATCGAACCTTCCGGCGCGCGTTCGCGGAGCGTTTGCAGCAGTTCGAGCGTCTCCCCTTCGCGGTCGACGAAGAAGTCGTAAGGGGGCGAGCAGAAGACGAGCCAAGGAACGTCGTTCGGGAGCGTCGCTTGCGAAAGGGACTCGACCGGCGATTTCGGCGGCGGAGCGTTCGGGTCGGTCGCGGCGAGTTTGCGCCCCCAGAAGTACGTGTCGGTCGTCGTCAACTCGATCTTCGCGGCGGTTCCCGGGATCTTCTCTTCGAGAATTTCGATGTTGCGTCGAGCGATGCGCGCCGTCGGGAAGTGAATTTCGATCGTCGTCGCCGAGACCGCGCCGCGGCTGATCGCCTCGAACGTCAGCGCGCCGGTGCCGCCGAAGAGGTCGACGACGTGCTTCCCGCGAACGTCTTGGCCAAGGAGGTTGAAGATCGCTTCCCGGACGCGCTCTTTCATCGGACGGACGCGACGGTCGCCGCCGTATTCGAGTTTCGTCCCGCGGAAGAGCCCGCCGACGACGCGCAACCCGACCGAGTCGCCGCGATCGCCCGGTTCGCTCCCGACGTTTTTATTCCGCTTCGAACGTTGGCGCGGCTCCGGCGCTTCGACCGGTTCCGGCGCGTTGAAACGAGAGTTTTTACTTTTTTTGTCGAATTTGCCGGTTTTGCTCGGCGCGACGGCCTCCGACGAATTTTTTTCGCTTTTTTTTCCGCCCTTAACAATATTGGCGCTCGAATCGGCCTCGGCGACGCGTCGACCGCGCCCTTTTTGAGCTTTTGCGGCGCGACGTTGGCGGCGATAATCGTCCGCGCCCTTGTTCATCAGGTCGGTCGCGTCGAAAAAATCGTCGGCGTCGTCGGCGTCGGCGCGCTTTTTTTTCTTCGACGAGGCGAAACGGCTGCAGACTTCGGCGCTCGAAAGGTACGGAGCGATCGTAACGTCGTCGTTACCGTCGGTAAAGTTTTCCCAGTTTTCGCGTCGGCTCTTTCGGGACGGCGTTTTTTTCACGGCTTTTTCCTGTTTTTTCGGTTTTAAGGGGGAAAGGGAAGAAAAGCGACTTGTTTTTCCTCGACGTTTTCTTTATACTATCTTTAGCGACGTTTAAAAGGGGACGCCCGCGTTTCTCGACGAAAAGAAACGCGCCGAGCGCCCGAACGGTCGGCGTTTTGGACGTTCGATCGGCTGAATAAACCGTTTAATCCAAGAAATCGATAAAATGAAAAAAATTCTTTTTGCCGCTCTTTTCGCGACGGCGACTTTTGGCGTCGGCGCCGCGTTCGCTCAAGAAGCCGCTCCGGCCGCCTCCGCCGCCGCTCCGCAAGCCGCCGCGGTCGCCGATCGAACCGACGGGCCGCAGTATCAAAAATTCTCCGTCGAAATGGCGAAGTATAAGGACAATCTGAAAAAACTTCGCGCCTTGAAAGAAGCCTATCAAACCGCGTCGCCGGAAGAACGCGATAAAATCGTCGCCGAGTTCGACCCGCTCCTCGACGCGACGGCCGCGCTGCAAAAGTCGCTCGTTCCGCTCGCGCTCGACGCTTATAAATCGGTCGCCGGGCAAAACGCCGAGTTGCGCGCCTTCCTCTGCGGTATGCTCCAATGGGCGACCGGACAACGCGAAAACTACGAAATGGCGTACGATATTGCCAAAACCGTTTTCGAATTCCCGCTTCCGGAAGGCTCCGACGCGCTTTACGGGTACGCCGCGTTCGCCGCGTTCTGCTCGATGAACCTCGAAGACGCGAAAAAATGGCGCGACCTCGCCGCCGAAAAAGACGCGAACGTTTGGGAAAAAATCGACCCGCAAGGGAAAATGAACCTGCAGCCGATGCTTTATCGGATTCTCGGCGAATATGAAAAAGAATGGGCGAAAGAACAAGAAATTCGCGCCAAAGAAGCCGCCGACAATCTGCCGCGCGTCTTGATTAAGACGACCAAAGGCGATATCGTCCTCGAACTCTTCAAAAACGAAGCGCCGAACGCCGTCGGCAACTTCCTGACGCTCGTTTCGGAAGGAAAATACTCGGACGTTCCGTTCCACCGCGTTTTGCCGTTCTTTATGGCGCAGGGCGGCGACGTGCAATACGGCAACGGAACCGGCGGCCCCGGTTACTGCATCCCGTGCGAGTGCAACAAGCCGTCCGCGCGCAAACACTTCCGCGGCTCGATCAGTATGGCGCACGCCGGCCCGAACACCGGCGGTTCGCAGTTCTTCCTGACCTTCGTTCCGACCTCCTTCTTGAACGGCGTTCACACCGTTTTCGGTCGCGTCGTCGAGGGGATGGACGTTCTTTCCGAAATCGAACGGATCGACCCCGAAGCCGAGTCGAACGTCGCGCCTGATAAGATTATTGAAGCGAAAATTCTTCGCGGCGAACCCTTTGAGTTCAAAAAATTGCCGGAACGCGGTTTCTAAGAAGCGCGAACCGACAAACGCGGTCGTCCCGGGCGGAACGAACGGTCGATTAATGCGAACCGGCGTTCTTTGGGGAACGAAGGGACGACCGTGTTTTGGAAAAAATTGAGTAGATTTTAGCGATAAAAACGACGCGGTTCGATCGCCGCGTTTGGCCGAACGCCGCCCGTGAAACGGTCGATTCGGCGACTTTTCGGAAGCGATTAACGCGATGAATTCGACGGAACAGGATAAAAAACGAATTTTAATCGTCGACGACGACCCGGAAATATCGGAGTCGACGCGGCTGGCGCTCGAAGCGCTCGGATACGAAGTCGAGGTCGCTCGCGACGGCGCGACCGGTTTGGCGCTCGCGGAACGTCGGCGCCCCGACTTAATGATCTTGGATATGATGATGCCGAAGCGGAGCGGGTTTCTCGTCTTGGAAACGCTCCGACAAATCGACGACTTCCCGACGCGGATCATTATGATCACCGCCAACGAAGGGAACCGACACAAAGAATACGCTGAAAAACTCGGCGTCGACGCGTACATCCGCAAACCGTTCCCGATGGACGAGCTGATCGACGCGATCGAGCGCGTTCTTAACGAACGCTGACGCCGGTTGGCGATTTGGGGCGTTTAGGGTAAATAAGGAGGGCGGCGTTGAACCGGTACGAACTGGCGTTCGAGCGTTTTCTGCGGTCGGCGCGCGCTCCGTATTTGGCGAATCGACAGGAGCGGCGTTTCCAACTCGAAAACGGCAAGACGTTGAAAAATTTCGACTTCGTCGTTTCCGGGGCGGACGGCGCGAACTGGATCGTCGACGTGAAGGGCCGGCGTTTCCCCGGCGGTTGCGCGTCGCCGAAATATTGGAAGAACTGGACGACGCGGGACGACTTGGTCGGTTTGCTCCGTTGGGAGGAGATTCTCGGCGCCGGAAGCGCGGCGTACCGCGACCGTTCGCTTTTCGTTTTCGCGTATTGGGTCGTCGGCGACAAGAAACCGGCGCCCCCCGAGCGTCTTTTCCGTTGGCGCGGCGCGGAGTACGCGTTTTTCGCCGTTCCGGTCAAGACGTTTTTGAGCGAAGCGCGGCATATTTCGCCGAAGTGGGGGACGTTCGAAATTCCGGCGCGGCGGTTCCGCGAGGTCGCCGAAGACGCGGCGGCGTTCTTCCGTTTGCGCTGACGCGGAAGCGTTCCGGCGCGCCTTTTTTCTTCGCCCCGCCTTTTTCCGCTAAATTCGTTTCGGCGAAAAAAACGCCGCTTTCGACGTTGCGTCGGAGCGGCGTTTTTTTACGTTGCGACGTTGCGACGTTGCGACGGGCGCGCGTCATTTTCCGGCGGCGATCGCGGCGACGTCGGCGTCCGGGTCGGCGGTCGTCGTCGGTTTGACGTCGAAATTCTCGACCAACACCTTCAAAACGCCCGGGGAAACGAACGCCGGAAGGGTCGGGCCGAGCCGAATCCCCTTGAAGCCGAGCGAGAGGAGCGCGAGCAACACCGCGACCGCTTTTTGTTCGTACCAACCGAGGTCGAAGGAGAGCGGAAGGTCGTTGACGTCGTCGAGCCCGAAAACTTCCTTCAACTTCAGCGCGACGACCGCCAGCGAGTAGGAGTCGTTGCACTGCCCGGCGTCGAGGACGCGCGGAATCCCGTCGACGTCGCCGAGATTTAGTTTATTGTAACGGTATTTGGCGCACCCGGCGGTCAAAATAACGCAGTCTTGCGGCAACTTTTGCGCGACTTCGGTAAAATACTTCCGCGACGGCGCGCGCCCGTCGCAGCCGGCCATTACGACGAAACGCTTGATTTTCCCCGCTTTTACCGCTTCGACGACTTTATCCGCGACGGCGAGAATTTGGTCGCGAGCGAAGCCGGTCGAAACGGTTCCGGTTTCGAGTTCGGTCGGCGGCGCGCAAGTTTTCGCTAAGGCGATAACTTCCGAAAAGTCCTTTTGCCCGCCTTCGGGACGTTCGCCGATTCGCTTGACGCCGGGCCAAGCGACGGGGCCGGTCGCGAAGAGGCGGTCGCGGTACTCGTCGCGCGGCGGGGTCAGGCAGTTCGTCGTCAAAACGATCGGGCCGTTGAAGGGGCCGAACTCTTTCGACTGCGCATGCCAAGCGCCGCCGTAATTTCCGCGCAAATGCGGATATTTTTTGAGTTCCGGATACCCGTGCGCCGGGAGCATTTCCGAGTGCGTGTAAACGTCGACGCCGGCGTCCGCGGACTGCTCGAGCAACTCTTTCAAGTCGAGAAGGTCGTGTCCGGAAATCAAAATCCCGGGGCGCGTTCCGACGCCGAGGTCGACCGTCGTTCCTTGCGGCGTCCCGAAGGTCGACGTGTTCGCTTGGTCGAGGAGCGTCGTCGTTTTGACCGCGACCGAACCGCATTCGAGCGCGAGCGCGAGCAGTTCGTCGACGCTCGGCTCTCCGGCGACCGTCGCGAGCGCTTTCCCGACGAACGCGTAAATCGCGTCGTCCTCGAACCCGAGAACCGCCGCGTGTTCGGCGTAAGCCGCGACTCCCTTGACGCCGTAAGTAATCAGCTCTTTGAGCGAGCGGACGTCTTCGTTTTCTTCGGCCAAGACGCCGAGCGGAACGTCGATTCGCGCCGCGTCGCCGCAATCGCCGACGAGGGAACGCGCTTCGGCTATTTTCGCTTCGAGCGAGGCCGGGTCGAAGTCGGCGTTTGTGATCGTCGCGAAGAGCGCTTTAACGAGGAAACGGCCGGTTTCGCGGTCGACGGGGCGGGTCAGCGCGATTTTTTTCAGTTCGGCGATCAAGAGGTCTTGGAGGTCGGCGACTTCGGCGGTTTTCCCGCAAACGCCGACGCGGGAGCAGCCTTGGCCGCCGCTCGTTTCTTGGCATTGGAAGCAAAACATCGGAATTTCCTCCGCAATATTCAAATTTTCAACGTATTCGACATAAAGGCGGGAGTCGTTCGGGAAGGCCGGACGCCGAAGATCTCGCGCTCGGGCGCCGAAGTCGATAAGCCTCGACCGATTTCAACGAAAAGGCGGGCGTTTCGGCGACGATTATTCGTTATTATACTCCAAAAAAGCGCGGCGTCTTCTCGTTTTTTGGGAAACTCGACCATTTTTGTCGAAATTTCTTCAAAGAACGACCGAGAGCGTCGTTTTTTCCGAGCGAGGCGGAAAAAGAGAACGCCTCGCGTCGCGGAAATAGATATTCGTTGAAAGATTGAATAAAATTTGATTGCGAAATCGAACGATTAAAATAAATCGCGCAAATAATCTTCATCCGAACGATAAAGGCGCGGCGAAAACCCGAGAACGCGGTTCATATACGGGATTGAGCCCGGCTCGCCGTCGCGGCGTTTGAAATGCCAATCGCGGTCGTCGGGCATATGTTCGGGATTTCCCGGCCAAGGGGTAAACGGCTCGTATCCGAGGACTTCCGCCAACTTCGACGAGTCGAGCGAACAGTTGCGAACGCGCGGCGGCACCGGGCAAGATTCCTCGATGAGCATCCCGAAAAGGAGTTCCGGGTCGAAACCGCCGGTTCGATTGACAATCTGCGCCATTTGGTTGAGCGAAACCTGACGATTGCCGCCGCAATGAAGGATTCCGGCGAAGTCGTTCGCCAAAAACTCTTGAAAAACGCGGCTCATTTCGTCGACGTAAGTCGGCGTGCGCACCTCGTCGTAATAGAGCGTCGCCGGACGGTCGCAACGGAATCGGGAAGCGATCCAGTCGATGGCGCCCGCGTGTCCGTTGTAACTGATCGTCATCGGCATCGAGATGCGCAACGTCGCGGCGCTCGGGCAAAGGTCGGCGACCTCCCGCTCTCCGGCGACCATCGTGCGACCGTAAACGTTGACCGGGCAAGTCGGCTCGTCTTCGCGGTACCCGCCGCCGGGGCGCCCGCCGAAAACCATATCGACCGAGAGGTGAACGAGCCGGATTTGCCGTTTTTCGGCGTACTTCGCCAAGTTGCGAACGATTTCGACGTTCAGCGCCCAAGCGAGCGGCGGGTCGAGTTGGCAAGCCTTGAGCGCGCAGTTCCCGGCGCAGTCGAGGATCGCGGCGATTTGTTTTTCGTCGAGGAGGCGTTCGAGCGTTTCGTAATTTTTCAAGTCGGTGTAAATTAGGTCGGGCGCCGGGAAATCGACGTCGCTTTCCTGAACCGCGCCGAAGACTTGGCCGGGAAAACGCGATTGAAAATAAGCCAACGCTCCGTAACCCGCGACCCCGGTAACGCCGGTGATCAAGAGCGGAAGAGGGGGCGTCGGGAGACGGCGACCGGCCGGCGCGTCGAGTTGGCGGCGGCATTCGTTCAACATTTCGTCGTAAGTGGGGCGGCGGTAAACGCGCATTGGCGAGACTCTCAAAAAGCGGGGCGGGTTAAGGAAACAGGGCGGTTAGGAAAGCGAAAGCGGTTGGCGAACGAACGTAAAAACGCCGATAATTAATATATAAGGGGGAAAAACGGTCGCCTAGCGCCGCGCGGAAAACGCTCGAACCTTTTTATTTTACCGGAGAAACGCCGTTCGGAAAGGCGGGGCGTCGGAACCGACGGCGAGGTCGAGCGCGAACGCCAAACGTTAAGACGCGTCGATTGGGTAAAATAGGGGAAACGACGGCGTCGCGTCGAAACGCCCGCGTCGTTAAAATGCGCCGTTTTTTCAACGTTTTTTGCCGGAATCTCGGAAAGTCGACGCGAAAACGCTTGACACGCGCCCCTTTTTGACGTTATCATAGAAGATAATGGCGTCGAACGCAGTTTTTTTGAATCGACGAGCGAAACCAATATTGTTGGGAGATAAAATGAAAACTTCTTCGTTATTCAAAGCGGCCGGAGCCGCGCGAGCCGTCGCGGGCGCGCTTGTCCTTTTCCTTTGCGTCGGCGCGGTTTCCGCGCAAGGTTATAAGGAAGCGAAGGTCGACGAGGCCCTCGCCGGTCAAAAAAGCGCCGTGATCGGCGGCGGAGACGCGGCGGCCGTTAAGAACTTTTTGACGAAATATTATCTCGCTCGTTGGACGGTTCAAGCGAACGGGGCGAGCCTGCATACTTATCGCGAAGAACTGATCGCCGACGGCGCCGGGCTTAGCGGGGCCGCGCAAGATACGTTCTTGAAGGAAGCGGTCGACGCGTTGACGAAGTACGCCGCGTCGAAGGACTGTTATCCGGCCTGCCGATACAACGCCGTTTTGGCGATCGGAACGCTCGACGTGAAAGCTCCGCAAGAACGCAACGGCGTCGGAACGCCGTATTCGGGCGCGATTAAAACGTTGGCGAACTTCTGCACGAGCGACAAAGAATTTCCCGATTACGTCCGTTTGGGCGCGCTTGTCGGGTTGACGCGGCACGCGGCGCTCGGTATCGAAGACGAAACGCTCCGCAACGGCGTTCGCAAGGTCTTCTCGACCGTTCTTGATTCGAAATACGCGACCGAAAAGAAATTGCGTCCGGAAATCGGCGAGTGGTTCCAACTGAAAGCGCTTGAAGGTTTGACGAGCTTCAAGTCGCCGGAAGGCGCGGACGGCCCGACCGGAACGCTCGACCTTTTCAAGAAAATGATCGACGACGACAAACTCGACTTCGAACTGCGCGCGCTCGCCGCTCGCGGTATCGGTTCGATGGATTTGACGAAAGTTCAAAATTGGGACGCGACCGCTCTCGCGACTTCCTTGACGACGTTGGCGCGCGACTTCTGCATTAGCGAATCGGCGCATATCGACTCCGAGCTTCTGCGCGAACAAGTCAAGAGCGCGGCGGCGACGACCGGCGCGATGGGGGGCGGCGCGATGAGCGGCGGACCCGGCGGCGCGATGGGGGGCGGCGCGATAGGCGGCGCCGGCGCTCAACAAAGCCAAAAGAGCTTGGAAGCGATGGTCGCTCGCGTGCAATACGGCTTCGACAGCGTTCAAGCCGCGATCAAGGGCGTCGACGGCGGTTCCGGTTTGCTGGTCGTTCTCGGCGGTTCGGTTGAAAAGAAGCCGGGCGGCAAGAAGGCGCCTGTCGAAGAAGTCAACATCGATCCGGAAGACAAGGTCGCGGTCGCGCGTCAAATGCTGAACGACGTTCTTCAAGAGATCCAAAATACGAACAAGTTCGTCGCCGAAGGCCCGCAAAATCAAGCCGGGATGATGGGGATGGGCGGCGCGGCGATGATGCAAGGCGGTCGCGGCGTCGCGGGCGGCGTGATGGTCGACTCCGCTTCGATGAAGGATCATCTCCTGCAACAAAAATTGCGTTTCAACGCGCTTCTCGGCGTCGATTCTTTCTGAATTTGACGACGAACGCTTAAAACAAAAGCGACGAACGACGTCGGAGCCTACACGGTTTCGACGTCGTTTTTTTTTATTGCGTTTTATTCGTCGCGGCGGCGTGAGGAGCGTCGCGCGTTGTTATTTGAGTTTCGAGCGGGCCGAGCGTCTCGCGACGACGTTTGCCGTTTGAGAGTTTTCGTCGTCGCGTTTTATCTTTGCTTGCGTATCGAGCGTTTCGTCGGGGGCGCGGCGTTGGGTCGAGCGTCTAGCGACGACGTTTGCCGTTTGAGAGTTTTCGTCGTCGCGTTTTAT
>JAFYVO010000226.1 GCA_017549085.1 Thermoguttaceae bacterium | reverse complement strand
TAACAAGGTTAGCCGAGTTGGCGCTTCCATACGATTTCGTCAAAATGTCGCGAATACCGCAAGCTTCGCAGACCGCGCGAACGGCGGCGCCGGCGATAACCCCGGTACCCGGACGAGCCGGGAGAAGGAGGACGCGAGAAGCGCCGAAACGACCTTCAACGGCGTGCGGAATCGTCGAACCGTCCATACAAACGGCGGCGAGTTTGCGCGTTCCGTCTTGAACCGCTTTGTTGACAGCCGGCGGAACTTCGTTCGCTTTGCCGTAACCCCACGCGACTTTGCCTTTACCGTCGCCGACCACGACCAGAGCGGTGAAAGAGAACCGACGTCCGCCCTTCACGGTCGCCGAACATCTGCGGATTTTGACGACCTTGTCGACCAAACCGCCTTCATGATTATTATCGGACATGGCTTATTCTTAATTCTTTTTAAGGATTTATTCTATCGTATTATTTAAAATCGCTAGCGCGAATCGCGAACGAATCACTCGTCGCCTTTGCCGCCGATATCAAGACCGGCGTCGCGAGCGGCGTCGGCCAAAGCCTTGACGCGACCGTGATATTTGTAACCTTTACGGTCGAAAGCGACGGCGGTAACGCCGGCGGCGAGAGCGCGTTCGCCGATCATTTTACCGACAATTTCGGCCGCGGCGACATTGCCGCCGTTCGGGTTCGATTCGCGGAAATCCTTTTCGTAAGTGCTCGCGCTGGCCAACGTCTTGCCGGCGAGATCGTCGACGACTTGGCAGCTGATGTGACGCGCGCTACGGAAGACGCAGAGACGCGGACGAGTACTATTCTTTTTAACAGCGTTGGAAACTCGGAATTTGCGAGTAACGCGTTGTTTGTTCAAACGCAGTTGTTTTCTCACGTTAATACCACACGATTTGATTAAAATTTTTAAATTGCGTTGAAAGCGATCGCCGGTTTCGCAACGAGCGTCGCCGGGCGAATAAAATCGCCCGAACAACCGAAACCCCTCGTCTTGCGAACGGCGCGACCGCCACGAGACCGCGGAGCGTTATTATTTTTTGCCCGCGGCTTTGCTTTCTTTGCGACGAATGACTTCGCCTTCGTACTTGATCCCTTTGCCCAAGTACGGTTCGGCCTTTTTGATCGCGCGAATTTCCGCGGCGAATTGACCGACGAGTTGTTTGTCGCAACCGCTAATGTGAACGTGTTGTTGATCGGGGCACTTAACTTCGAGACCCGCCGGGATCGGCTTGTGGATCTCGTTCGCAAAACCGACGCGGACTTGCAAAACGTTGCCGGCGACGGCGGCCAAGTAGCCGGTCCCGAAGATTTCGAGTTTCTTTTCGTAACCTTGGGAAACGCCGGTGACCATGTTTTGAACGAGAGCGCGGGTCAACCCGTGCATAGCGTTCGCGATGCGCGTTTCGAACAAACGGTCGACGATCAATTCTTTCGCTTCTTCGTCGTAACGGAGACCGACTTCCGGACGGAAGGATTGGCTCAATTCGCCTTTCGGGCCTTTGACCGTCAATTCGCGGTCGTTTTTAATTTCGACGGAGACGCCGGTCGGAACGACGACCGGTTTCTTACCAATTCTCGACATGTTCGTTTAACCTTACTGCTGAAATGTGTTAGCTTTTGATCGCAATCTTTATTCCAGACGACGATATTTCGACGCGCTTACCGCCCCTCGCCCCTCAAATTCATTTTCGTCCAACAATCTAGTATCGTTATGGGACTCGCGTCTTTGTTCGGGGAAACCGGGCGCGTCAAGGAAACGCGCGACGCTCAAGCGTCCAACGACGCTTAAGAAATAAGCATACCTTATTTTGACGATTCGTCAATCCGCCGCGCCCTCAAAACGGGCGCGGAAACGGATTTTTTTTCATTTTTGGCGAAAAATCACCAAATTTCGCAGAGAACTTCGCCGCCGACGTTTTGCGCGCGAGCTTCGCGATCGCTGACAACGCCTTTGTTCGTGCTAAGAATGCTAATGCCGAGGCCGTTGAGAACCGGTTTCAGGTCTTTCGGACCGCAGTAGCAACGGCGACCGGGCTTGCTGATCTTACGGATCGATTGGATAACGCGTTCGCCGCTCGGACCGTATTTCAATTGAATACGGATGAAGTTCGTCGGAGCGCCTTCGACAATTTGGTATTCCCAAATGTAACCTTCGCGCTTCAGAACGTCGACGACGCCGAGCTTGAGTTTCGAGAACGGCACGTCGAGCGTTTCGTGTTCGACTTTAATAGCGTTGCGGATACGGGTCAGCATATCGGCAATGGGATCTGTCATCATTGTACTGTTCTCCTTAAACTACCAGCTCGCTTTTTGAACGCCGGGGATAAGCCCTTGGTTCGCCAATTCGCGGAAACAAATGCGGCAGACGCCAAATTTGCGATAGACGGCGCGCGGACGACCGCAAATCTTGCAACGATTTTCGCGTCGAGTGCTGAATTTCGGCTCGCGATTCGCTTTATTGATTTTTGCTTTACTCGCCATTTTATCAATAACCTTTTACAAGTATCTTATTCTTTACCAGTTTTGAACGGCATACCGAATTCGCGAAGGAGTTCGCGCGCTTCGTCGTCGCTATCGACGTTCGTAACGAACGTGATATTCATACCTTGGCTCTTCGTGTATTTGTCCGGGTTGAGTTCCGGGAACACGAGTTGTTCGCTGAGGCCGAGGTTGTAGTTGCCGCGTTTGTCGAAGCTGTTCGGGTTCAAGCCGCGGAAGTCGCGAACGCGCGGGAGGACGATCGAGATGAGGCGATCCATGAATTCATACATGCGAGCGCCGCGCAAGGTAACCTTGCAACCGATGTTCATCCCTTCGCGGAGGCGGAAACCGGCGATCGAACGACGAGCCGACGTAACGACCGGTTTTTGGCCGGTGATTTGGGTCAAAACGTCGAGCGCTTCTTCCAAATATTTTTTGTCTTGGATCGCGCTCCCAACGCCCATATTCACGACGATTTTTTCAAGTTTCGGAATGGAGTGGACGTTCGTTTTGCCGAGCTTCTTTTCCAAGCTCGAAGCAATTTGCGTGTTGTATTTTTCTAAAAGTCTAGGCGTCATATTCCTGTACCTGTTCTACTAGCGTTTCGAGGCGACGGTTTCTTCGACGAAGGCGCCGCACTTCTTGCAGGCGCGGAATTTTTTACCGGCTTCGTCGAATTTGTAACCGACGCGGGTCGGTTTGTTGCACTTCGGGCAAACAAACATCACCTTGCCGACCGGAACCGGCATCAGTTTCGAAAGGCGACCGCCTTGCATATTCTTTTGCGAACGACGAACGTGACGTTTCACTTCGTTGACGCCTTCGACGGTAACTTTGCCTTCTTCGCGATTGACGGAGAGGACTTTGCCTTGTTGGCCGCGATTCTTACCGGAAAGAACGACGACCGTGTCGTTAGTTTTGATACGCATCTCAGACCACCTCGCTCGCAAGACTGACAATCTTCATAAAGCCGAGATCGCGGAGTTCGCGACCGACGGCGCCAAAAATACGAGTCCCGCGCGGGTTTTTGTCGTTGTCGACCAAAACGGCGGCGTTCGCGTCGAAACGGATATAGCTTCCGTCTTCGCGACGGGTCGGTTGCTTCGTGCGGACGATAACGGCCTTCACGACTTGACCCTTTTTGATTTGGCTACCGGGAATAACCGACTTCACGGAGCAAATGATGATATCGCCGAGACCGGCGGTGCGACGGTGGGTGCCGCCCAACACTTTAATGCACTGCAATTCTTTAGCGCCCGTGTTGTCAGCGGAGTCCAAACGAGTCTGCATCTGAATCATGGTTGTTACTCGCTTCCACTAATTTGGTGTTTTCTTCAATTCCCTAACTCGCCGCGGAGCGATGCGCGTCGCGCGGCGGGACGGCGAACGAACGTCGAAACGTTGTTCTCAGCCGTCAATTTTCTCCGCTTTCTTGACGATGCTCACGAGCGTCCAGCGCTTCAGCTTAGACGTCGGACGGCTTTCTTCAATCTCGACGACGTCGCCGACGGACGTTTCGTCGTTTTCGTCGTGCATGTAGCAGACGGTGCGCGTGCGGACGTATTTGCCGTATTTCGGATACTTCTTAATACGCGGAATTTCAACGCGTCGGGTTTTCTTCATTTTGTCGGTCTTAACGACGCCGACCAACTTCATCTTAGGCATATGTATCCTCGCTTTGAAAGACCTTGGCGCGTTTGCGGCGCCGTCGACGGACTTTCTTAACCGTTAATTTCGTGTTGAATCGTTTTGATTTGAGCGATGATTTTCTTCGCTTTGCCGACTTCGCTCGGCGAATCCAAGCGTTCCATTCGGGCTTGAACGCGAAGCTTGAACAACTTTTCGGTCGTTTCTTTGAGCAGACTCGCGCGTTGTTCGTCGCTCATTTCTCGAATTTCTTTGGCCTTCATTTTATCTCTCGAACTCTTCGTCAAGCGCGACCGGCTTCGGTCGAACTCGATTTCAAGGTTGTGTTCTTAGGGTCGAACGAATCGCCCGCCGCCTTGCGACGGCGGAACGATTGATTTCGACTTGCGATCAGATGCTCTTGCGACGAATCAGGCGGCACTTGACGGGCATCTTGTGCGCCAGACGGTTGAAGCAGAGCTTCGCGGTTTCTTCCGGAACGCCCGCGACTTCGTACATAACCGTACCCGGTCGAACGACCGCGGCCCAGTATTCCGGTTCCCCTTTACCCTTACCCATACGAGTTTCGAGCGGAATCGAGGTGATCGGCTTGTGCGGGAAAATGCGGATGTAAAGCTTACCTTCGGCGCGGAGGTATTGTTGCGCCGCGATACGACCGGCTTCGATCGTTTGCGCGCTAATCCAGCCGCCTTCGAGCGTTTGGAGCCCGAAATCGCCAAAGCTGACCGCTTGGCCGCGGGTCGCGTTACCGCTTATACGCCCTCTTTGTACTTTTCGGTGCTTGACTCTTTTCGGCATTCTGGCCATTGTTATTGTCCTCGCTATATTCGCCTTGATTAATCCAAACTTGAATCCCAATATGACCTTGCGCGATCTTGGCTTCCGCGAAGCCGTAGTCAATTTTCGCGCGAAGAGTCGAGAGCGGAATCGAACCGACCGCTTGTTTTTCGCAGCGCGCCATTTCAGCGCCGCCGAGACGTCCGGCCAGTTGAATCTTAATGCCCTTGGCGCCCTTTTCCATCGCTTTGCCCATCGCGTGTTTCATAACGCGGCGGAAGCTGGCGCGTTTGCAAAGTTGATCGCCGATATCTTCCGCGACCAATTGAGCGACCAATTCCGGATCGTCGACTTGTTCAATCTTCAGATTGATGCGACGACCGGTAAGGTTTTGGAGCTCGTTTTGAAGCTCTTCAATCTTTTCGCCCTTGCGACCGATCAATTGACCGGGACGAGCGGCGAAGAGAATAACGCGAACTTCGTCGCGGGTGCGTTCGATTTCGATCTTCGCGATCGCCGGATAAACCGGAACGCCGTCTTTATTCTTTTGCTTCTTAATGAAGTCGCGGATTCGCTTGTCTTCGACGAGGAGCGCGGAAAATTCTTTTTTCGGAGCGTACCAACGGCTCTTCCAATCTTCCATAACGCCGACGCGAAACGCGACGGGATTGACCTTTTGACCCATGACTTACTAGTCCTTGTATCTAATGGCGATTTTCGCCCGTGCTAGCTGACAATTACTCCAAGACGACGCTGATGTGGCTCGAGCGGCGTTTGATCACCGTGGACATGCCGCGCGAACCAGCCTTCCAACGACGAGCCATCGGGCCGCCGTCGACGCGAACGTCGACGATTCGGAGGTCTTCAATCGACGAAGCGCGGAGGTCTTCGGCGTTGTGCATCGCGCTTTTCAGGACTTTTTCGAGCATACGCGCGCCGCGGTTCGGATAGCATTGCAGGAGCGTCATCGCTTCGTCGGCGTATTTGCCGCGAATCAAGTCCGCGAAAACGCGAACTTTTTGAGCGCTAATCTGCGCAAACTTGTGTTTCGCGCGATATTGAGGAACTTGGTTCAATTTTTCTTCTTGCATTGTTCGCACCTATCCGAATTATTTGCCTTTGCCGCCGTGGCCGCGGAAAACGCGAGTCAACGAGAATTCGCCCAACTTGTGGCCGACCATTTCTTCGGTAACGAAAACCTTCAAAAACGCTTTGCCGTTGTGAACGAGGAACGTGTGGCCGACAAATTCGGGGACGATCGTGCAAGCGCGCGCCCAAGTCTTAACCGGTTCTTTTTTGCCCTGTTGATCGAGCTTTTCGATTTTAGCGAAAAGTTTATAATCAACGAACGGACCCTTTTTAAGTGATCTACTCATTTATTTTCCAGTTGAAGTTTTCTTATTTTGCTGCGGAAAACTAAACCGAGGGAGGAAGTCGGAGGCTTCCCTTTCCTCCCGTCAATTTACAAACCAATCGCTATCAGGAAAGTTTCAGGACGCCGTAGCGACGGCTGCGGCGACGGCGAATAATCGCCTTGTTCGACGGCTTCTTGTGTTTACGGGTCGAGGTGCCTTTGGTCGGCTTACCCGTCGGGCTAACCGGATGACGACCGCCCTTGGTGCGGCCTTCACCACCCCCGTGCGGGTGGTCGATCGGGTTCATCGCGGTGCCGCGGACATACGGACGACGACCGAGCCAACGGTTGCGACCGGCTTTACCGAGGACGATGTTCATGTGTTCGCCGTTCCCAACGACGCCGATGACGGCGCGGCAGGAGCTCGGAATACGACGGATTTCGCCGCTCGGGAGCGTAATTTGCGCCCAGTTTTCTTCGCGAGCGACAAGCGTCGCTTTCGAACCGGCGCTACGGCACATGCAACCGCCGCGACCCGGACGAAGTTCGATATTGTGAATTTCGGAACCGAGCGGAATCTTGTTCAACGGGAGGCAGTTCCCGACGCGCGGTTCGGCGGAGGCGCCGCTGTTGAGCGTCATACCGACGGTAACGCCTTCCGGAGCGACGACATAGCGTTTTTCGCCGTCGGCGTAGACCAAGAGCGCGATACGAGCGGTACGGTTCGGGTCGTATTGAATCGATTCAACGCGCGCCGGAATACCGTCCTTATTGCGACGGAAGTCGATCAAACGCAGTTGACGTTTGTGGCCGCCGCCGCGATGGCGAACGGTGATAACCCCTTGATTATTGCGACCGTTGCAACGACGCTTCGGACGGAGAAGGCTTTTTTCCGGCTTCGCGCCTTTCGTCAGCTCGGCAAAGTCGCTGACGCTCATGTTTCGCCGACCCGCGTTATTCGGTTTGTATCGTCGAATACCCATTATGTTAATCTCGCTATTAAATTACGTTGATTTTCTTTTCACTTCGAAACGCAGGCCGATCAATAAAGATCGAGACGATATTCGTCGTCCAACTTGACCATCGCTTTTTTCCACGATTTCGTGCAACCGACGCCCTTGCGAGTGCGACGCTTTTTACCTTGACGGTTTTGCGTGCTGACGGCGACGACTTTAACGTCGTAGAGCGCTTCAATCGCGTCTTTAATATCCAGCTTCGAGGCCAATTTGTTGACTTCGAAGGTGTAGGTGTTGCGCGCCGACGAGTTGTGGAAAGCTTTTTCGGTAACGATCGGGCGAATAATGACTTGATACGGCTCGAGAACGAGTTTGGTATCGGTAACGTCTTTGCATTGAGGCATTGTCTTATTCCTTATTTTTCTGGTTCGTTTAATTCCTAACGTCCAACCAAGCTAAGCTCAGGCTTCGACGCGGGTTTTAACGAACGCATCCATCGCCGATTTCGTAACCAAAACTTGTTTCGGTCGAAGAATTTCGTAAGCGTTCAGGTCGGAAACGGGAAGAATCTTCGCCGTCGGAATATTGCGAACGCTGAGGTACATATTCGCGTCGTATTTATCGACGACAACGAGAACCGTCTTTTCGATCGCGAGTTTGCCGAGAACGTCGGCGACGACTTTCGTTTTCGGAGCTTCGACTTGAAGAACGTCGATAACCTTAACGAATTCGGCGCGAATTTTTTCGGCCATCGCCATACGGGTCGCGAGTTTCAGCGCTTTGCGCGGGAGACGGTACGACCAGTCTTTCGGAGTTTTGGCGAAGATATGACCGCCGCCGCGACGAACGCCGCTACGTTTGTGACCGGCGCGAGCGTTACCCGTGCCCTTTTGACGGTACATCTTTTTACGGGAGCCGGAAACTTCGGAACGAGTCTTCGTTTTCGCGGAACCTTGACGAAGGTTCGCTTGGTACATCACGACGGCGTCGTGAAGCAACTGTTTGCTGACCTTCGGCGCCATCGCGTCGAGATCGAGTTCATAGGACCCGACTTGGGCGCCGGTCTTGTCGTAAATCGGTAAGTTAGTCATTTTACTCAATATTCAAATTAGATATTTGTTTTCTTATTTGCGTTTACGTCGTCCGAAAATCAGGCGAGACGCCACTTGTTGTGCTTCGGAGCCGGCAACTTATTCGTCGGACGAATCGCGACATAGGAGCCGATCGGGCCCGGGACGGCGCCGCGAATGACGAGCAAATTATTTTCTTTATCGACAACGACAACCTTTTGATTGCGAACCGTGCACTTGGCGTTGCCATAGTGCCCCGGCATGCGCTTCCCTTTCGGGGTGCGGCTCGGGTAGGCGCTGCAACCGGTCGAACCGAGGTGACGGTGGCATTTCTTAACGCCGTGCGTCGCGCGTTGACCGCTGAAATTGTGGCGTTTCATCGCCCCGGCGTAACCGCGACCTTTGCTGCGAGCTGTAACGTCGACCGCAACGACGTCGTTGAAAACTTCAACGTCGTAGTTTTGACCGACTTCGAAACCTTCAACCGGAACGCGGAATTCGCGAATGAAGCGTTTCGGTTCGCAATCCGCTTTCTTAGCGACTTCGACGCCCGCCGCGACAGCCGCCTTTTGACGTTTGCTGTCGATATTGGCGACGTGGCCGCGTTCGCTCTTGCGAGCGAGACGACGCGGTTTGTCTTTGTAACCGAGTTGGACGGCTTCATAACCGTCGCGTTCCATCGTCTTCACTTGAAGAACGCAGCACGGACCCGCTTGAATAACGGTAACAGGAATCACTTCTCCCTGTTCGGTGTATAACTGGCTCATACCGAGTTTTTGCCCAAGTAAACCGATACCCATATCTCTTTTTCCTCTATATGTCTATCGCAGACAGATTTTATTTAAATCGCATTGCGGCCCGTCTATCGTTGGGTGAAGGCCGTTACGACGTTTAATTTTCAGTGCAGATTAACGAGCGCCCGTCGCTTTAATCTTGATATCGACGCCGGCCGGAAGGTTCAGCTTGTTCAGCGCGTCGATCGTCTTCGCAGTCGCTTGAACGATATCGATAACGCGTTTGTGCGTACGAATCTCAAATTGTTGACGGGCTTTTTTGTCAACGTGCGGGCTGGAAAGGACGGTGTATTGTTCGATACGCGTCGGGAGCGGAATCGGGCCCCGAACGATCGAGCCGGTGCGTTTAGCGGTTTCGACGATCTCAAGCGCGCTTTGGTCAAGCGTGGCGTGATCGTAAGCTTCCATACGAATTCTGATGATGGCGTTGTCGGAAGTCGACACTGTAATTCTCCGTTCTTTCCAAACCTGATTGACAAATATCCGGAATCGACGTCAATGCTTCGCGCATTTTCCAGCGCTAAAATCTTTTTCTGACGCGCAATTCTTGTTTTACGCAATTCCCGTCGTCTTTTTCATCCGCGGGAAAATCGATTTTGCTCGATAATTTTCTAATATGTTGCAGTCGCCGACTAATTTAGCCAAACCCGTTGAGCGAAAGGGGGCTTTCTCTACTCAAAGAACGTCAATGTGAAACTCGCGTTCGCCGAAGTTCCGATTGAAACCGCGGTCGAACGTCGCCCTCATGGCTACTCGGCTCACTGCGCTTAGCATCGTAAGAATTTGCAAGCGGCGCTCGTCGACGTTCTTTGTCGCCGGTAATTTGCAACGACTATTGGATTATATCCGAAGAATGCCGTTACACAAGGGGGCAAATAGATATTTTTCTCTTTTTTTCCACTTTTTGCGGTAAATTGGGTAAAAACGGCAATTTTGGGCTTGATTTTAGCATTTTAGAAGCCGACCGCTCGTTCGTTAGACAATCAACGCGTTATCGCAATCATCACAACCGCTACAACCGTTTTTCACCGCCGCCGTTTTTCCCCGCCTCTTATCGCCGCGCGCCCAATAAAACGCTCTAAAGAAACCTTAGCGTCCCGCTCGCATCGCCGCGATAATAGCGTCAAACACCGCTTCCGGCTCGGCCATTCGCCCGACGCCCGCCTCGCCGCAACTAAAACGCCCAGTCTCGGGCCCGACGATCGTCGCGCCGTCTTCAATTATTTGCCGAAGATTTCGCCGCGTCGCCGGCTTTTCCCACATCGCGGCGTTCATCGCGGGAGCGTAAATCAGCGTTCCAGTAAACGCAAGAATCGTTGAAGTCAACAAATTATCCGCAAACCCGGCGGCCGCCTTCGCCATCGTGTTCGCCGTCGCGGGGGCTATGCAGAAAACGTCCGCCTGACGCGCCAACTCAATGTGCGGGTGCGCGACGTTCGGCCCCCACATCGTCGTCGCGACGGGGCGCGACGAAAGGGCCTCAAACGTTTTTGGCGCGACAAGCTTCGTCGCCGCCTCCGTCATAACAACCGTAACGCCGAGTCCCGCTTTACGCGCCAAACTAGTCAACGCCGCCGCCTTATAGGCGGCGATCCCGCCGCAAACGCCAAGCAACAATTCACGCCCGACCACGTCGGAATAATCGCGTTCGCCCATCTCAATTCAGAGAATCATTCAAAGGGAGAAAGAAACGAATCGTCGACGTTTTCCGTCGCCGCCGGAACATTTTCAACGACTTCGCCGTCCATATTCAAATAGATTTTATCTTCCAAAATCTCTTGAATAACGATTTGCAGTTTATCTTTTTTATCCGCCGCGGAAACAAACGGACGTTGACTTTTATTCAAAACAACAAGCCGCTTTTGAATCAGCGCGGAAAGACGAAAACGACCGCCAACTTTCTCGATCAGCTTTTCTTCTTTGAGTTCTTCAATCATTTTTGCAGCTCCTCGACGCCGCCGCGTCGTTTTAACTTTTCGTTCTTTTCGTTTATTTCGCGCGCCGCCAACGCTTGCGCCGCGATTATTTTTCGCTTAAAAAAGCGACTATTTTTTTGAATGCTTCGTCCAAGTCGTCGTTAACGACGCGCCAACGATAAAAACCGCTCGCCGCCAACTCCGTCTCGGCCTGCGCGACGCGTTTTTCGATCTCCGCGTCGCCTTCCGAACCGCGCCCCTTCAACCGTTCGCGCAAAGCCTCGATCGACGGCGGCTCAATAAAAACCGTCTCGGCGTCGGAATACGTCGCCGCGACGCTCGCCGCGCCCTTTACGTCAATCTCCAAAACGACCCAGTCGCCTCGCGAAAGAGCCGCCTCGACGTCTTCGCGAAGGGTCCCGTAAAGCGCGCCGCCGGCGTATACTTCAAACGATTCGAGAAACTCGCCCGCCTCGCGCCGACGCAAAAATTCTTCGCGACTCAAAAAACGGTAATCGACGCCGTCGACTTCGCCGGGACGCGGAGCGCGCGTCGTCGCGGAAACGCTCGAAACCAACGGGAAATCGGTTTCAGCGAAAAGCCGCTTAAGAAGCGTTCCCTTCCCAACGCCGGACGGGCCGGAAAAAACCAACACTCGTCCGCGCGGCGTCGCGCCGCCGTCCGCTTGTCCGTCTTCTTTTTTCATCTTCCCTCGCCGCCCTTATTCGACGTTTTGCACCATCTCGCGGATACGTTCAATTCCCGACTTCATCTCGACAACGCGCGCCAGCACGTCGGGCGAGTTCGCCTTCGATCCAATCGTATTCGTCTCGCGAAACATCTCTTGAGTGATAAAGTCAAGTTTTTTACCGCAAATCGGCTCGTTTTCCATCGTTTCTTCAAATTGCTTGAGATGCGAATAAAAACGAACGATTTCCTCGGAAATATCGACGCGATCGGTATAAACGGCAATTTCG
>JAFYVO010000225.1 GCA_017549085.1 Thermoguttaceae bacterium | reverse complement strand
GTTCGTGCGAGTGTTCCGGCTCGTGCGGAAGCAACTATTCGCGCGAATAGTGCGAGTGTTACAGCTCTTGCGGAACGAATTACTCGAAAAACGGTTCGTGCGAGTGTTCCGGCGCTTGCGGAAGCAACAGTAGTTACGGTTAAAACCAACGTAAAGTAAAAAGCTTAAAATTACGCGATAACTTGGGAAACAATAGATTGATGAAAAACGTCGGCCGTTTTTTTTACCAGATTGACAACGCTATTTACGAGCGTTTTTTCGTCGCCTCGACGCTCTTTGCGCGGACGCCGGACGCGACGTTCGACGCCTTGTATTTGCCCGACGACGTACGACGGCGCTTCGAAGAATTTTACGAAACGACGATAACGAACGCATCGGATTACGCCGTCGCGCCGTATTTGCTCTTTTGCGGCGTCGCCAAAGGTTTGGGGATCGCGCCTTTTAACTCGGCGATCCAAGAGGACGCGCTCGATCCGCAAGCCGTTTTGCGTATGCGGGAACTTGAACGCCTTTCGTGCGCCGAAGCTTGGGCGGTTATCGCGTTCCTTTATTTGACGGCGCAAACGGTTTCGAACTTCGAAGACGTCGTCGAAACGATTCGACGCGCTTGCCGCGTTCCCAAAAATACGAGCGAAGCGTTGAAACAACTCGTTTTAAGCCGTGATTGGAACTGCGAAATGCGCGGTCGTCAACTTTGGGTTGAGTCGGCGTTTTGCGAGCAAGCGACCGACTTGATCGCGCAAATCGTCAAAGCGGAAACGACGCGTCTCCTACCGCTTACGGGGCTCGTCGCGACGTCGTACCAACACCCTAGCGATCGCGCGACAATGCAAAAGCTCGCGGCGATTCCCGGCGTCGGCGCGTTGGCGGGAGAAGGCGTTAACCTCGCGATGCGGAGTCGCGAACTCTTTTTGCTTGCCAATCAAGAGTTTATAACGCCTGTTTCGCATCCGCGTTTGTTTAAGCTCGTGTGGACGGCGGTGCAAATCCTCGATATGCGAACGCTGCACGCCGTTTATATCGAACCGACGCTTTCCGGCGTTAACGCTTACACGACCGGAACCGGCGAGAAGGCTTTCGTAGCGCTTTCGAAGGAAGCCGCGTTCTTGCTGGACGACCGCGAATTCCTTTATTTAATCGGACACGAACTCGGGCATATCCAGTGCGATCACGTGCGTTATCACGCGGCGGCGGACGCGATTCTCGACGCGTCGACCCTTGCGCCGGGGATCGGACGGATCGTTTCCGCGATCAGCGCGCCTGTCGTGCGACCGGCGCTCGCGGCGTGGCTGCGTCGAGCGGAACTGTCGGCGGACCGAGCGGGGTTGCTCTGCTGTCAAAATAGGGAAGCGGCGCTCCGCGTTTTCGTCAAGATGAGCGGACGACCTTGGGGCGATTACCGGCAGATTTACACGCGGGCTTTCGTCGACCAAGCGACGCGCTTCGAGGAAGAGCGTTCCCAATCCGCGCTCGACGCGATGTTCGAAATGTTCAATCGTTTGTACGCGACGCACCCGTATTTGGTGTGCCGCGCTTCGGAGCTTTTGACGTGGATGCAAAACGCCGAGTACGAGGAGCACGTTGAAACGGACGCGGAAGGGCGGCGAACGTTGGCGAAGCGCGCTTGCTCCGATCCTTTTGAACAAGCGTTGTACAAAGCGGCGGAACGCGCGCTTGTCGATTGGTGCGTCGAACGTTCGCCGTTTTTGCGACGCGAGGTCGCGCGAACGGTTCGGAAGATGCTTTACGAAAATGACGTTCCGAACTTCGCGCCGCTTACTCGCGTTGGAAAAATCAATTTGGAAATCGAACAGATTTCCGCTGATGAATTCCATTATCATTGCGCGTTTTACGTCCTTGGCGAAGACGAACAATGGATAAAAGTTCGCGTGCGCTTAGACGTCGAGACCGGACGCGATTACATTCCGGCTCGGATTCGCGACGAGTTTTTGCGCTTGGGGAAAAAGGAAACGTCGCAAACGCTGTACAAAGTGTAACAAATTGGCGCAAAATATTTTAGGAATAATTCGACAAACAACGAAACGGAGACGGTATGGGGTTGACGCTCTTACTCGTCGGGCTTTCGGCCGCGACGCTACTTTGGTTTTGGAATCACATCGCGTATTTTTTTCAAACGCGAACGATACCGTGGGTGCGCGAGCGTTTGGGCAATCGAGCGGGCGATCTATTGGCGAACCTTATTTCGTTCGTCGATACGGGCGCGACGTATATAAGGCGCGCCGTGCGTCGCGGATACCGCTGGCTTTGCCAAAATATCTTACGCGTGAAATCGAAATACAAACAAGAGAACGCTTATGAAGCGATCCAGGAAACTTCGACAATTTTAACGAACGAGCAAGGCGGTTACGAAGAAATCGTGGTAACGAAGACGATTCCCGTCGACGAGCTGCCCAACGACGCGCGTCGGCGCTTGATCGCGCATAACCAAGCGGAAATCGACGATCTGGAACAGTTGAAAGAAAAGATCAAAGCCCGCGCCGAACAAGAGGAAATTGAATTGGAAAACGCCGCGTAGGGCGTTTAATCAAAGGAGACGTAGAGAATGCTCATTGCCTTAACGGCGGCGGCCGCGCTTGTCGTGTTTGGGAGAAAAACGCTGAATTGGCTTTGGCGCAACGTTGTTTGGGTTTGTCAAACGACGCTCATTCCTTGGATGCGCAATACATGCGGCGACGCGCCGGCCGACGTTTTGGCTAACGCGCTTTCCTTTATCGACGGTTTAGTCGTTTGGCCCGAACGCGTCGCCCGCAGAGTTCGACGGTGGCTCGCCGCGAAGTTGGCGAAACAAACGTCGACGTTTCACAAAGTCGGCGCTTCGACGGTCGAGGCGATTACCGAAACGATTTTACTAAACGACGACGGAACCGGGGAATGCCGAGTCGAGCGCCGAAAGCTTGATTGGAGCGAGCTCGAGCCGGAAATCCGAGCGCGGATGCGCGACTCGAACGCTCCCGTTTTGGTCGACGATCGCGACGTGTTGCTGACGCGTTTCGACGAAGCGGCGGAGGAAAACGGGCTCGAATTGGAAGTTTGAGAACGCCAACAAGCGAACGATAAAATGAAGCCGACGCCCTCTTAGGAGGCGCGTCGACCCGATGAGAGAAGGAAAAGATGATCGATACTACTGTGAAAAAAGTCGTTTACGTCGGCGGCTGGAACTCGGGGCGAAGCGATTTCACTCAAATCGAAACGATTTTGAGGCGAATTTATCCGAACGCGACGCTCGAACGGTTCGAGTGGAAGTCGGACGTCGCCTGGCGGGACGCGCTGCAAAACGCCGAACGCGCGACGCAAAATTTGCGCGAATACTTGGAGACGGAGTCGCCGGAAACGTTGCGTTCTCTTGCGCTCGTCGGCCATTCGCTGGGCGCGCGGATCGCTGTCGGAGCGTTGCGCGACGGCGCGACGAAGTTGCGTCGGATCGTTCTCTTGGGCGCCGCGATCGATTGCGATTCGCCGGACGTCGCTTGCGC
>JAFYVO010000224.1 GCA_017549085.1 Thermoguttaceae bacterium | reverse complement strand
TCGACGCCGGGTTCGAATTGCTCGAAGGGCCGACGCCTTGCGCTTTTTCGGCGCGATACCGGAGCGTCGTCGGGGTCGCCGTCGCGACGGAACTCGTCGACGTCGAAGAAAAACGCCGGGGACTAACGGCGATTATGAACAAGACGGCGGGCCAACGCGCTTGGCGGTTCGACGCCGACGCCCTCGGCGCGGTCGCGGTCGTTCGCCTTGACGTCGAACGATTGAGTTGCAAAGAGAACCGCTAAAACTCGCGCGACCGTTAAACTCGCCGTTTCTTAACGTCCTTTAACGCCAAAACCCCGAGAGCGCGCCGCGACGCGCTCCCGGGGTTCTTTCTTTCGCGACGGCGAACCGCCGCTTTTGTCCTTATTAATTAATACGTCGTTAATTAATACGTCGTTTTAGCCCGCCGTTAGAAGAGGCGCGCTTCGTCGAGGGTCAACGGCGCTTGGCCGGACGTCGCCAAGCGGAATTTCCGTTCGCCGCGCGCTTCGTAATACGACGCGATCGATTCGCTCGTCAACGCGTCGATGCTCGCCATCGTCTCGTCGAACGACCGAATTTTCCCCAAATACGTCCAGTCGCGAACGATCGCGCCGGCCCGCGCGGTCGTCGACTCGCGCTGCATCACGCGCCCGCTCTTCGCGCGAATTTTCATCCGCTCCATTTCGCTTTCGGTCGGCGGGTCGACGCGCAGACGGTCGATTTCGCCGACGATCACGTCGAGCGACTCTTGCGCCCGCTCCGCCGTCGTTCCGCAATAACAGAAGACGCCGCCGTATTTTTGGTGCGTGTTGTACGACGCGAAGACCGAATAACAGAGCCCCCGTTTCTCGCGCACTTCGCTAAAGAGCCGCGAACTCATCCCGCCGCTCAAGACCTCGACGCCCCCCCAAGCGCGGTGATACTCCGGGTCGCCGAACGGAACCGTCTCGAACGCCAGCCCAATATGCGTTTGCGCCGAGTCGGTTTCGCGGTGAACGGTCGAGGTCGTCGACGCGACCGGAACGATTTCCTCCGTCTCGACCGGTTTCCAGTCGCCGAAGAGAGCCGCGACCTTGTCGAGAACGCGCTCCCACTCGAAACGCCCCGAAACCGCGACGACCGCTCCGTTCGGTCGGAAAAAGCGGCGGTGAAAGTCGCGAACGTCGTCGAGCGTCAGCGCGTTCACCGATTCGACGTCGCCAAAACTCGGGCGCCCGAACGGGTCGGGATAAAAGACGCGCCCCAATTCGATCAACGTTTTGCGCGCCGGCTCGTCTTCGATCGCGGCGATCTCTTGCAATTGAATCTGGCGACAAGATTCCAGTTCGTCTTCCGGGAACAACGGGTCGCGGATTTGCGCCGTCAACAGTTCGAGCGAACGCTCCCAATGCTCCGCCAACCCGACCGCGCCGATCGACATATACGACTGCGACGTCGACTCCGACGATTCGACGCCGAGGTTTTCGAGCGTTTCGAGGAACTCGCGGTTCCCGAGCCCGCCCGCGCCGCGCGTCGTCATCTCGCACGTCAAACTCGCCAACCCGGCTTTCCCCGGCGGATTGTAAATCGACCCGGCGGGCGTCCGAATCGCGAACGCGATCGCTTCGCTCCACGGCGCTTCTTCGGCGATCAGCGCGAGCCCATTGTCAAACACTACAGTTCGATTTTTCGCTTCCATCGTTATTATCCGTTCAATCCGTCCGCGTTCTTTTCGTTAAAGTCGCCGCGTTCGTCAAATTTTCGCTTCATTTCTCGTCGACGCGTTCTCCGTTCGCGAAACCGCGCCGCGTCGTCGACGCACGTCTTTATATATCGGCGCCTCGACGCGCAAAATACAGCAAAAGCCGCCGAGCCT
Organism: Thermoguttaceae bacterium; assembly: GCA_017549085.1. Taxonomy (GTDB): domain Bacteria; phylum Planctomycetota; class Planctomycetia; order Pirellulales; family Thermoguttaceae; genus RUG369. The sequence goes on along the minus strand of JAFYVO010000224.1, from coordinate 3,925 downwards.
TCCGTTTCGCTCGACGGCTTTTATTCGTTAAAATCGTTTCGATCGTCAAAGCGATTTCCCCGTTTCGACGTACGACTCGACGTAAGAAACCCGCGACACGACGAACCCGAGCGACGCGTACAGCTTCACCGCTCCGGCGTTCTCCGCGGTCGCTTCGAGCGTCGTTTGCGCGCAGCCGACGTCGCGAAAACCTTGCAGCGCCTTCAAGACGAGCGCCCGCCCGAGCCCGCGCCGTCGAGCGGTCGGAATCACCGCGACGTTCAAAATCCCGCCGATCGTTCCGTCCCCCTTCAACATCCCTTGAATCGTCGCGCAGTAGTCGATCTGCTCCGACGGCCCGCCGCGCCGCCCGATCAGCCAAGTCGCTTTCGGCACGAACTCTTTTTTCGACGCGATCGCGCGCATCAGCCGCTCGCAAGCGTCGTAAGAGCGAAACGTCGGGAAGACGCGGGCGTCGAGGTCGCGATGGAACGCCGTGTAAATCAGCCGAGCGTGCGTCGCCGTCTGCGCCGCGCTCCACGGCGTCCAAAAGTAACCGGACGGAAGGGTCGGTTCCGGCAAGGGCGTCCCCTCGACGTAATCGAACCGCATTTTCAACCGTTTTACGTATCGAATTTCCAACATCGTCGTTCTTCGCGCCGCGACGCGACGCCCAACTTGCCTGTCAATAGTCGCCAATTCTAGAACGTCGAGCGTTAACCGTCCGACGTTCGGCCGTTTCCGCCCTCCCGCGTAAAGGAAAGCGCGATGAAATTATATCCAATATTCAATTTTTAAACAGGTTCTTTTCCGACAATTTGAAAAATTTTTTGTTTTTTCGAAAAAAAACGCTTCAAAACGGAGCCGATTTCAGTTAAGATATGAAAAAGAGAGCGCCGCCGTTCGACGCGCTCGATTCCTCGTTCCTCCGACGCGCCCTTCGCCGTCGGACTCACCCCCTCAAAGGATTTGCCATTATGAAAAAATCGCTGAATTTGGCGGCCTTCGTCGTCGGCGTTTTGGGCTTGACGTTCGCCTTCGTCGGCGCGCCGTCCTTGGCCCTCGCTCAACCGGCCGTTACCGAAAACCTCGCCGTTACGCTCGAAAACCGCGATATCGGTCGTTACAAGCAACAAGCCGAACGGATGGCGCAAGGGAACGTCGACCTCCTCTGGATCGGCGACTCGATCACGCACGGCTGGGAAGGCGGCGGGAAAGACGTTTGGGCCAAATACTACGCCGACCGCAACGCGATGAACTTCGGGATCAGCGGCGACCGCACCGGCCACGTCCTTTGGCGCCTCGAAAATTCGCCGGTCGACAAAATCAACCCGAAAATGACGGTCATTATGATCGGCACGAACAACATCGGGCACACCGTCGACAAAATGGACGGCGACAAAAAGATCAAAGCGCAACACAGCTCCCCGGCGGAAACGGTCGAAGGCGTCAAAGCGATCGTCGACAAAGTGAAGTCGCTCTACCCGACGACGAAGATTCTCCTCTTGGAAGTTTTCCCGCGCGACCACAAAGTCGGCGATAAATTCCGCAAAGACGTCGACGCCATCAACGCCGGTCTCCGCGATATCTACGCCGGCGACAAAGTCGAAAACGTCCAACTCTACAGCATCAACGACCTGTTCCTGACGGAAGACGGAACGCTTCCGAAGGAAATTATGCCCGACATGCTCCACCCGAACGCCGCCGGTTACCAAATTTGGGCCGACGCGCTCGAACCGATGATCGCCGACGGCCTCGGCGAAAACCCGGTCGACGTTCAACCGGCGCCGCGCGAAGGCGACTGGTGGACGAACCGCTACAACGAAAAGAACGAACTCCTCATGAAGGGCGACGTCGACGTCCTGATGGTCGGCGACTCGATCACCCACGGTTGGGAAGGCGCCGGCAAAGACGTTTGGGAAAAATATTACGGCGATATGAAGGCGATCAACCTCGGCATCGGCGGCGACCAAACGCAACACGTCCTTTGGCGCATTGAAAACTACGACTGGAGCAACGTCAACCCGAAACTGGCCGTCCTCCTCATCGGCGTCAACAACACCTGGAGCCGCGACCGTCAACCGGCCGATATCGCGCTCGGCAACCGCCGCATCGTCAAAAAGCTCCACTCCCTCTTCCCGGAAATGAAGATTATCGTCCTGAAAATCTTCCCCTGCACGAACCGCCCGGACCAACAATCGGAAATCGATAAGATCAACGCGCTCCTTCCGTACGCCGTTCGCGACCTCGATTACGTCGAACTGATCGATATCGGCAAGGTCTTCCTGAACGAAGAAGGCGTCCTCACCAAAGACGTGATGCCGGACCTCCTTCACCCGAACGCCGTCGGTTACGAATCGTGGGGCGCCGCGCTCGACGCGACGATCAAAGCGAAGCTGGGCAAATAAGCCGACTTTGCCGAATCTAACGATTCCAACCTCTTGAAACCGCTCGAAGCGCCGCCGTCGAACGCGACGCGACGTTTCGAGCGTTCCTTCGGTTCGCGCCGCCGTTTGCCGACGTCGCGAGCCGATTTTGTCATTAATATTAATAGAACGACAAAACGCGGTCTCCCCGACGCCGCGCCGTCCGCCGTCCGATAAGGTTCAACGCCGGCGAAACAAACGCCCGCCGAACGCGCCGAAGTCCGTTCTTTCCCCCTTCCCGTCTTTCCCCCTTCGCCCCGGAGTTCCGCCGATGAAATTCGCGCTTTGCAACGAAATGTTTTTGCGTTGGTCCCTTGAAAATCAGTTCGACGCGTTCGCCGCTTGGGGATACGACGGCGCCGAGTTGGCTCCGTTTTCGCTCGACCCGGCGTTCGTCTCCGGCGACTCGAAAGCGACCGACGTCGCCCGCGTTTCCGCCGCGATTCGCCGCCGCGTTCAAGCCGCTTCGACCGCTTCCGGCGTCGCGGTTTCCGGGCTCCATTGGGTTCTTGCGCACACGTCGGGCCTTCGTTTGACGACGCTCGACCGCGCCGTCCGCCGCCGAACCGCCGACTATTTGATCGCCTTGGCCGAGCTTTGCGCCGAGTTGGGCGGCTCGTACCTCGTTTTCGGCTCGCCCGCGCAACGTTCGATTTTGCCGGAGTTTAGCCGCGCCGACGCCGAGGAGTCCGCGCTCGAAACGATTTCGCTCGTTCTTCCGACGCTCGAACGAACCGGCGTTACCCTCGCCCTCGAAGCGCTCGCGCCGACCGAAACGAACTTTTGGACGACCGCCGACGAAACGCTCGCCTTCATCGAAAAACTCGGTTCGCCCCAAACGGTCTCGCTCCACCTCGACTGCAAGGCGATGGCGGGGTGCGAAAGCGCGTCGATCCCCGAAACGATTCGCGCCGCGCTCGGTCGCCGAAGCGCGCCGACCTTTCACGCGAACGACCCGAACCTCCGCGGGCCCGGATTCGGGGCGCTCGATTTCGCGCCGATTTTGCAAGCCTTAACCGACGTCGGTTTCAACGGTTGGGTCGGCGTCGAGCCGTTCGACTATTCCCCCGGCGTCGTCGAACTCGGTCGCGAGTCGCTCCGCTATTTGAAGAGCGTCGCGCCGCCGACCGTTCGTTAAAACCGATCCAACCGACAAACTTCGCCCCGTCGTTCCGTTGAAAACCGCGCCCCTAAAAGGAACCCGCAACCGATGAACCGCTTTCTTGGCCGTTGGAACCGTCTTTCGTTGATCGCCCGCATCGCCGTCGGGCTCCTTTTGGGCGTCGCGCTCGGCTTCCTTTGTCCGGAAGCGACGGTTGTCGGAACGCTCGGGACGCTTTTCGTCGGCGCCCTGAAAGCGATCGCGCCGCTGCTGGTCTTTGTACTGGTCTCTTCCTCTCTGGCCAATGCCAGGGGAGGCAATATGTCAAAGTTCCGTACCGTCATCTTTCTCTATCTGTTCAGTACGCTTTGTGCCGCGATCGTGGCCGTACTGGTCAATTTCATCCATCCTGTCTCTA
>JAFYVO010000223.1 GCA_017549085.1 Thermoguttaceae bacterium | reverse complement strand
TGGAAATCCAGCCGAACGGGAAGGTTACGTTGGCCGGCGACCCGAATCTGCTCGCTTGCGCGTCGTTCCCGGTTTCGCATTGCGTCGCGAACGTCGCGTCGATTGAAAATTTGACGTTGGCGGACGTTTACCCGTCGGCGACGACGGTTCCGGCGCGCTTGCTCGGGGCTCCGCGTTTCAGCTCCGGCGACGGCGACTTCCTCGAAGTCGGCGCCGACGCGGATTTCTTGCTCTTCCGGTTGATTCCGGCGACGTTCGGCGCTTCCGGCGTTCTCGACGGCGCGTCGTTCCGCGCCGGTCGTTTCGACTTCGAGCGCATCGTTTGGCGCGGTCGCGAAATCGTTTGAATTGGCGAACCTTGCGGGGAAATTAAATAAAAACGGCGCCGCGTCTCTTGAAGCGCGCGGCGCCGGAGGAAAAAAGAAGGGAAAGCGGAAACGGCGTTAGTTTTGCGGGCGCGGTTTCCGTTCTTCGGTTCCTAAGTTGCCGTCGACGTTGACGTTTTGGCAGTCGCTTTCGACGCGGACGGCGCCTTTGACGAAGTTGTCCGTAACGATGGCGCGTTCGGCCGTCGCGGCGATCTTCATTTGCGGTTTGTCCGTTTGGAAGTTGCAACCGCGAACCATAACCGAGCCGCCGTCGACTTGGAGCGCCGGTTTGTTTTGGTTGTTGCGGTCCCATTGGCAGAACTCGCAGTCGCTAAAACCGATCGTGCCGCGACCGTCGATGCGCGCGATCTGTTCGCAAGGGCCCCAAAACGCGCAGTTCGAGAAGCGAACCGAACCGAAATTCGTTTTGTCGACGACGACCATCGTCGGGTTCTCGCCCCACATCGCGACGAACTCGCCGTTCGTAATCAGGACGCCGAACGTCGCGCTTTGCTCGACGAGCACCGACGTGTGGCAGGCGTCCGCGCCAATTCCTAAGAAGTTGCCGTTGCAGAGACCCGCGTCGCTCCCGCCGAACTTGTACCCGACCGAATAACCGAAGCAGAACGTGTTCAGGACGTAGTGCCAGTCGGTGCGGTTGAAGATGAACGCTTCGCCGTTCTCCTTTTGCCAATCGAAGAGTTTCGGCTTCATGCTCCACCAAGGATTGAAGTGAACGTTTTCAATGCGCCCAATGTCGTAGATTTTGTCGACGAAAATCCCGCGGCGGAGCGGTTGACCGTGAACGTTGCGGATAAGGGCGCGTTCGTTTTGCGACGCGTCGATACCGTTGTACGGGTTGAGGAGTTCGACGTCGACGACCGCCGGGTTCTTGCCGCGCATCTGAATCGCCCAAGGATAAGGCGTGGGGATATCGTCTTCTTTTTGCTCCGGCCAATAAAGAACGACGCCTTGTAAAACGCTGTTCGTGTTGAGTTTAATGAACGCCGGAGCGTCTTCTTTCCCGGCGTTCCCGACGACTTGGAACGTCGCGCCGTCGTCGGTCGGACGGGGCAAACCGCGGTCGCGGCAGCCGTTGTGCGCGGTAACGGAGTTCCAAGGCCCGCGGAGCGTCGCGCTTTGCGGGATTTCGAGCGAACCTTCGAAACGGTATTGCCCCGGCGGAACGACGACCGTCCCGCCGTCCTTCCCGAGGGAGTCGAGCGCCGCTTGGAACGCTTTCGTTTCGTCCGTTTTACCGTCGCCGACCGCGCCGAACGCTTTCACGTTGACGACAAATTCGGAGCCGGGCGCCGGAACGGAAATCGACGCGGTCTTGGCGTCGCCAAACGCCGCCGAGGCTTTCGAAAGAGCGCCCGACGCGCTGGGGCCGTCGCGGAAAACTCCTTGCGGCGGTTGCGCGAAGCCGACGGCGGTCGAAACGAGGAGCGCGGGAAGAGCGAGAACCGACGCGGTGGTTCGGAAACGGAAACGTTGCGATTTCATCGGTTAAGCGATTCTTTCTAACGCGGCGAACCGCGTCGCGGAGGGTGAAAACGCCGGTTGTTGGCGGCGCTAATAAGCGGCGCCGGTTTGGTTTCGGCGGTTGATAAGGAGACGGAATAATAAGAAACGCTAATAACGGGCGCGCGTTTCGCCGTTTTTTAACGACGTCGACATTATACCCGAAACGCGGCGCGATTGCAAACGGTCGGCGATAAAAAGAAGCGAGAAAGTGAAAACAAGGCGAAAAAAAGCCGACGAACGCGGAAACGCCGTCGGCCGGGATTGGAAAAAGGGCGGAGGGGCTCGTCGTTAAGCCTTGCGACGCGGGCGGTTGCGCTCGTACATCGTTTCAATGCGACCGCGAACGAGCGCGTTGATTTCGTCGGCGGAAAGCCCGACGTACTCCTCCGGCGGGATCGGCGCGCCGTACTCGACGACGATGCGCGGCCCGAAAAGCGTCGGGTATTTCTTCGTGCGCGGGAAAACTTCGAACGCGCCGGAAATCGCGATCGGAACGAGCGTCGCCTTCGCTTTGCTCGCGATGTTCGCGTAACCGGTCGTAAATTCGCAAAGCTCGCCGTCGAAACAACGTTGCCCTTCCGGGAAAATGAGGATCGCCTCGCCGTTTTTGAGGCGGCGCATCGTCTCCTTAATTCCTTGATAGCCAAGACCTTCCGTTTCGAGCGGAATCGTGTCGATCGACGAAATCAGCGCCGCGAAGAGCTTCGACTTGAAAAGCGATTTACGCGCCAAGCAACTCGTAACGCCGTAATAACCGCAGCCGATCGCCGGCGGGTCGAAGAAACTTTGGTGGTTCGCGACCATCATCGTCGGGCCGGAGCGCGGAATGTTGCGAGCGCCGATATGCTTGATGCGGAAAAACGTCTTGAAGAAGACGTAAACCGTAAATTGGCAAAGGTAAACCCAAGCGGCGTGCCGCTTCGAACGGCGGTTTTTCGACGAAGAACGCGGCGACGGAACGGGGGACGGCGATGTTTCGGACATTTTAAACGGACGGCGAACGGGCGACGGCGAAAAATGGAAACGCTCGCCCCGTCGGCGCTTGCGTCGGCGGAGCGGGCGGAGAACGGAGTAACGTCGATTACTTTTTCGGGCGGCGGCGAATCCGCTCGAACATCTCCGTAATTCGTTGGACGACGATTTCGTTGATTTCGTCGGCGGAAAGACCGGCGTAGTCGGCGGGCGTCAACGGTTCGCCGTATTCGACGCGAACGCGCGGCTTAAAGAACGACGGGAACTTTTGCGTTCGCGGGAACGCTTCGAACGCTCCGGCGATCGCGACCGGAACGATCGTCGCGTTCGATTTGACCGCAAGACTCGCGTAACCGGACGTAAAGGGCGCGATTTCGCCGTCGTAACAACGTTGCCCTTCCGGGAAAATAAGGACGGCCTCGTCGTTTTTGAGTCGGCGAATCGTTTCCTTAATCCCTTGATAACCAAGACCTTGCGTTTCGAGCGGAATCGCGTCGACCGAGTCGATCAACTTCCCGAACGGCTTGAACTTAAAGAGCGTTTTGCGCGCTAAGTAGTTCGTGCAACGGAAGTAACCGCAACCGACCGCCGGCGGGTCGAGGAAGCTTTGGTGGTTCGCGACCAACAACGTCGGGCCGGAGCGCGGAACGTATTTCGCGTTCGTGTATTTAATGCGGAAGAAAAGTTTCAAACCGACGTAAAGCGAACCTTGGCAAACGTGGTACCAAAAGGCGTGCTTTTTCGTAACGACGCGCTTTTTCGACGAAGAACGTTGCGCGGCCGGTTTTTTCGGTTCGGACGGGGCGGGCGAGGACGCTTCGGACATTGGCAGGCGGTTTCTTAGATTTTAAGTTAATTGAAACGAAAAACAAAGCGGGAGCGGCGGCGAACCGTCGTTCAAGAAAAGCGCGAAAACGCCGCGTCGACGGAAAGTCGGCGGCGTTTTCGACGTTTCGTTTAAGGAACGGACGTTATTTCGTCGCGTCCGGGCCCCAATAAACCGACGTTTCGATCTTGCCGGACGCCGGGAACATGTCGCGTTCCTTCAAACGAGCGGCGAGTTCCGTCGCGCTGTTGGCGAAAAGGGGCGAAATTTCGACGTCGACGCCGTCCGCGACCTCGACGCCGACGTTGTTGAGCCAACGGCGATAGAGGCCGGTCATGTGTTCGCGAACCGTTTTCGGCGTGTCTTTAGCTTCGCGCGGGTGGTTCTTGAGCGGGCCGAAGTTCGTTTCCTCTTCGATCTCGACGACGATCGGGTTTTTCGCGAGCGGGAGAAGGTCGAAGATGAACTTTTCGTATTTAATGGCGTTCGTCCCCTCCGGTTTGATCTTGACGCCGAAGAGGGGCGCGCCGTTTTCGTCCTTCGCTTCGGGGTCGAGAACAACGTGCGGAATCTTTTTCTTCGCCAAGTGGAACGGGAGCGAACTCGAGTACGACGCGTTCTTTTGCAGCAGGTCGAGGTTCATCAT
>JAFYVO010000222.1 GCA_017549085.1 Thermoguttaceae bacterium | reverse complement strand
GTCTAAAAACAGTGCCGCCGCAGTTGTTAATGTTAGCTAACAGCCGCGGCGCACGTCGTTCGCGTCGGCGGCTTCAATTCTTTCGGCGTCGACTTCGCGTTCGCGACGCGGGCGGCGTTCGCGACGGCGACGTTCGCGGGGCGCGCGTTCCGCTTCGAAGGTTTCCGGTTCTTCGGCGACTTCCGCTTCCGCTTCGACTTCGACCGTTTCGGCTTCAACCGTCGGCGTTTCGACTTCGTCTTCGAAGGAACGACGACCGTTGCGACGGCGGCGGCGTTTGCGCTTCGAGCGCGTTTCTTCTTCGTCTTCGTCGGCGTCGAACGCGTCGTCGCAACCCGTCGGGCGTTCCGACGTTTCGACCGGACGCGCTTTTTCGACGCGTTCCGATTTTTCTTCTTGCGCGACTTTTTCCGTCTTTTTCGACTCGCGACGCGGAGCGAAACCGACGCCTTCGTCTTCCGAGTCGGTCGCGAAGAACGCTTCGAGATCGTTCAGGTCGACGTCGGTCTTAACGTCTTCGGACGCGGCGCTTTCGACGGCGGGCGCTTCTTCGCGGGGCGCGGAATCGTCGCGACGACGGCGACGACGGTCGCGGCGGCGCGGGGCGGCTTCCTCGACGATCGGTTCGACCGGCGTTTCGTCGGCTTCTGCGGCGACCGCTTCCGCTTCGACGGCGGGGGCTTCGACGACCGCTTCAGCTTCGTCGGCGCGCGAGCGACCCCAAGAAATTTCAAGCTCTTCGACGTTCTCGTCCGCGAAGAAATCGGCGAAGAAATCGCCCGCGTCGACGTTCGAATCCGCCGCGGCGACCGCGACCGGCGCTTCGACGACCGTGTCGACTTCTTCCGGTTCGACCGTTTCCGCAACGTCGTCGGCGACCGGGGCGTCTTGCGCGACGCGTTCGATTTGCGACAACAACCCGACGAACGGATTCGCTTCGGCGACTTTGGCGCGCGCTCGTTTTTTCGCTTTCGTTTCGTTTTCGAGTTTTAGAACGTTTTTCACAAGCTCGGTTTCGTCTTGCTCGACTTTTTTCGTCGCGCGACGGCGTTTTTTCGGCGCTTTTTCCGTTTCGGCGACCGTCAGGTCGAGCGTTTCGGCGTCTTGCGCCGCGTCGACGACCGGCGTCGCGAGCGCGGCGTCGATTTTATCCGTTTTCGGAGCCGCCTTTTTGCGAGCTTTCGTCGCTTTGGCTTTTTTATCGCCGCAAACGCGTTTCGTTTTCGCGACGCTCTTTTCGGCTTCGGCTGCAACTTCGGCGACGGGCGCGGTCGACGGTTCGTCGGCGGTCCAAACGTCGACGTTTTGCGTCGCGTCGACGTCTTGCGACAGCATCTCTTGCAGATTTTCCCAGTCGCTTTTTTTCTTGTCTTTACCCATTTTAATTTTATTTCAATATTGTCTTAAGATATAACGTCGTTCGTTCGCGTTTTAACGACGGCGCCGCGGATAAGCGGGGCGTCGTCGGCAACGCGACGAAAAAATAACGGCGAACGGCGCTCGACCGACGACGGTTTCGCTCCGAAAGGGGCGCAAACGCGCGAAGTCGACGGCGTTCAATTTTTTATATTCTTTATCAAAGACGCGCTTCCTCGGACGAGGGAACGCGTCCGGCGCTCAATTTCTCCAATTTAACTTGTTCATTATAGCGTCGGCGCTTTGTTCTGTCAAGTTGGGGCGCGGCGCCGAACCCCTTTCAACGCGTTCGTTTTTCCGTTTTTTGCCGATTTTTTTATCAGCGGTCGACGTTCGCGTCTCGAACGGGCGGCGGCGCGACGGCGTCGGGGCGGCGAGCGACGCAGAGCGATTCGGTCGTTTCGCCGTCGTTTGGCGCGTTCGGCGGATTCGGCTTCGCGTTTTCGTCCGCTTGACGATCGAGCGCGTCGCCGCGTCGCGTCGCGTCGAGGAGCGGCGGAAGGAGCGCGAGAAGGAGAACGAACGCGAGACCGAGCGCGCGCCAATCGAGAACGAAAAACGCCGACGCCGCGCAACCGACGAGGAAAACGAACAAAACGCGTTGGAAACGGGGCGATTTTAACGACGAACGGAGCAAACGGAGCGCGACGGCGGTCGCCGCGAGGACGAAAAGGGCCGAAGCGAAGCGCGACGCGAAAAAGTTGAAACGTTCGGAGGGCGCGACGACGACGATTCGGTCGAGGCGCGCGTCGGTCCAACCGGCGAGGACGCGAGCGTTCAGCGTTTGGTCGACCGCCCAAAGGATTTCCGGCGCGACGTTCGGCGCGTCTTCCGCGACGCTGGGGAAGCGATACGTTCCTTCGAGCTTTGCTTTTTGTTCGATAATTTCGCGGTAACGGGCGTTTGACCAGTTTTCGAGCGGCGAACTGTCGGACGCGTCGAGCGGCGCGTCGGCGCGAACGGCGAGGAAGGCGTCGCGTTGCGCCGAGGAGAGCGCGTCGACGGGACGGTCGGGCGCGACGAAGCGGGCGATTTCGCGTTCGTTGCGGCGCCAAGCGCGCGCCCAGCGGACGCGGCGGCGTTCGAATTCGTCGGCGCGAGCGTTGGCGAAGAGCGCGGCGTCCCGTTCGAGTTCGACGAGGAGCGCGTTCGCGTCGTCGACGCAAAGGCGGAAAAGGAGTTCGTTCGCGGCGGAATAGCGAACCGGCGCGAGGCGCGTTTCGGGGCGTTCCGGAGCGTCGACGCCCGGTTCCGCGACGTCGACTTGTTGGACGCGCCAACGGGACGCGGCGCCGTCGAACGATTCGAAGGCGCAGAACCAACTCGTTTCGTCGGGCGCGGCGCCTTCGAGACGCGGGACGACGAGTTCGCAAGTCGTCGCGCCGCCGAAAAGGGAGCGTTCGACGCGCGGCGTTCGCGACGCCGGGAACTGAACGGCGACTTCGAGGCGTTTGCCGACTCGCGTCGCGTCGAGGTCGAGCAGCCAACGTCCGCCGCCGAGATTTTCGACGCGTCGGCGCGAACCGTTGACCGTCGCTTCGAGGACGCGGGCCGATTCCGGAACGAGCAAACCGCATTCGAGCGGCGCGTTGGGGCGCAGCGAAAAGGTCGACGAAACGAAGATTTCGCCGTCGGCGTCGACGTAAAACGACGAACGAGCGCGCGAAATTTGCAGGCGGTCGTTTTCGGACGCGAGCCAAGCGTCGGCGTCGTCGTTTTGCGTTTCGAGAATGGAGAAGTCGACGGCGTCGACGTTCGACATTCCGGATTCGATCGTTAAGATCGCCGGAGGGACGAGGAAGGTCGGCGAATCGCTCGACGCGCCGCCGGCGACGAGCGCGGCGGTTCCGCGCGTCAGTTCGCGGGTCGCGTCGCCGAGCGTCGTCGACGGATAATTTTCGGGGGAGACGGGGCGGAGGTTTTCCGTTTCCCAACGAATCGGCGTCGCGTTGAAGCGTTGCGGGAGGAACGCGAAGCGTCGAACGCCGGAAACGTCTTCGCGCGCCGACGCCGGAAGGAGGCGGAAGCGGGGGAGGCGAACGTTTTCGTTTTTGTTTTTCATCGTCGCGACGAAAACGAATTCCGCCGGGCCGACGAACGGCGTCTTTTTCGGTTGGAAGAGGTAAGCGCGTTCGCCGGTTTCGAGCGTCGTTTCGGTCGCGACGAAGTTGGAGGCGGGGTCGAGCGGTTCGAGCGAGTAAGCGTCGTCGGCGGCGACGCAAAAACGGTCGACGCGACCGTTTTGAACGTCGACGCGGAAGTCGACCGCCGTTTTCCAAGACTCGCCGGTTTTGCGATAAAGGAAGACGCGTTGAACGCCTTCGAGGCGCGGAGCGTTGACGCGGACGACGACGTCGCTCGGGCGAATCGGGGTTGGGCGCGACGACGATTCGGCGTTCGACTGCGCGTCGGGAGCGACCGCGTCGAACGCTCCGACGAGGCAAACGTCGTCGGTCGGGGCGGGGTCGAGCGTTTCGACGGCGGCGAGGCGCGTCGCGTCGAGGGGCGTCCAAGCGGCGGGCTCCGTCCAATCGAGATAAGCGTTCGCCGCGCGATAGAGGCGAACGCGGCTCTCCGCGCGGTCGACGTTTTGCAGCGCGAGCGTCGGGAAGGGGCGCGCCGCGTCGAGCGTCGTCGTCGCTCGTCCGACGATTCGGAGGGAATAACGCCCTTTGAGCGGAGCGCGGAAGAGGAGGGAAAGGGCGCCGGGGTCGAGGAAAAATTCGGGCGTTTCGACCGCGACGTTTTGCTCGTCGAAGAGCGCGATTTCGTCGACCGCGAACGGCGTCGGCGTTTCGAGATCGAGGCGGAAAAGCTCGGTCGGCGCGTCGAGCGTCGCGACGAGGCGCGTTTCGACTTGCGTCGGGCGGAAAACGAGCGTCGTCGTTTCGGAGGCGGACGGGCGGACGGACTTTAAACGCGTCGAGATCGAGGCGCCGCGCGGCGTTTTGTCGAGATTGTAAACGGCGATCGGCGTTTCTTTAAGGGGCGCGCCCCAAGCGTGTTGGAACGCGGCGATCGTTTCGGTCGCCGGGGGAATGTTCGCGCATTCGACGTCGCCTCCCGGAACGAGCGCGAGCCAACTTTTCAAAACGCGGGCGTCGCGAACGGCGAGGGACGGAAGACGAGCGCGACCGACGCCGGAAAAGTTGCGGGCGACAAAGTCCGCGTCGAGCGCGAACGCGCCGGAAATCGGCGTTTTAAAGGCGACGCGCGACGAACCGTCGGCGAGCGTTTCGACCGATTCAATTTCCGTTTTGTCGCATTGGCAATAACCGGAAAACGAGTAAAGCGGGTCGCCGACGAGAACGAGCGACGAGACCTTGCCGCCGACGACTTGGCAACGGAACGACGCGCGAACGTCCGCTTGCGTCGGACGGGCGCGCATCAGGAAGAGCTGTTCGACGTCGACGCTCGTTTTGCCCGACGGAACGTTCGACGCCGTTTTCGCGACGACGAGACGGTCGATCGCGCCGAGTTCGACGACGACGCGACCCGGGGAACGCGTCGTTTTGCCGAGCGCGTTGGGGAAGTCGAAGGTCGGCGCGTCCGGCGGGACGGTCAGTTCGAGTCGGGCCGAGGGAACGGGGGGGATCGGGAAGGAAATTTCGGCGTTTGTTTCCGAAAATTGCGGCGGCGCGATCGTCAGTTCAAGGCGGTGTTCGCCCGGTTCCGCGTCGACGATTTCGAAAAAGATTTCGCGACCGTTTTCGGCGAACGTCGGCGCGATCGCGCGGTCGTCGAATTTAACGTCGAAATCGGGCGCGAGGCGCGTCGCCGGGAACGCGATCGTCGCGTTCGGCTCGTCGAGGACGACGGAGTAGGTCGCCGTCAAGTTGAAGAGCGAAGTCGCGTCGGCAAACGCGTTGTGATTGACGACGCCTTCGTAAAGCGCGTCGACGACGCGCCAAGAACGCTCCGACGGACGCGCGGCGAGGGTCGAGCGAATTTCTTCGTAAAAGTCGGAGGGAACCCAATAATACGGGCCGACCGGGCGGCGTTCGGCGTCGATCGGAACAAAGACGCGGCGCGGTTCGCGCCAAGTCGGCGCGGCGGTTGGAGCGGTCGAAGCGCGGTCGGGCGATGCGACCGCGTT
>JAFYVO010000221.1 GCA_017549085.1 Thermoguttaceae bacterium | reverse complement strand
TGGCGGAAACCCGGCTGGCAAGGGGGGAAGTCGACGGCGCGTTGGCGGCCCTCAACGAAGCGTCGGCGCGCGACCCGAACGATCCGGCGATTCGCGAATTGCGAGCGCGAGCCCTGCAAATGCGGCAAACGGCGAGCGTTCAAGGGACGATCGCGCGTTAAATCGCAAAAATCAAACGGACGCGACGTTTAGACGGACGCGCAAAATGGAGCGATTGGGTAAAGCGGGCGGTTGACGGCGGATGGGCGAGTTGCGTTGAAACAACGCGTTTTGACGGCGACGCGGCTTGCCGGGCGTCGAAACGGCAATCTTTTTGAAAATTTTGTCCGCTAGCTCTTGAAAATCGCGGGCGACTCTGTTTTAATGAGAAAATCGGCGGTTTGGCTCGAAAAATAATCGCGAAGGGCGGCTCGGCTCGCGCGCTTAACGTCGAGCGGAACCGCGCGTTCGTCGCCCAAGCGACGGACCGAAAAACGGCGATTTTGTCAATATTAATTAATAAGCGATTATTGCGAGTTTTCGCCGACCGTTTTTTTAAGGGAAAGCGACCCGCGTCCTTTCTCGCCGCGCTTTATTTTCCGTTTTTTTGAGGTTCACCGATGAAACGTTCGATTTTGCGTTCTTCCGTCGCGACGCTTGCGCTCGGCGCCGTCGTTGGGGCGGCTCTTTCCGTTCAAGCCGACGAAACGAAGAAAGTCGTTAAAAATCCCGAATTCGAAAAAATCGTTATTTTCGAAGGTTACCGCAGCGAAGGCGCGGCGTTCGGCGACTTCAACAAAGACGGCGTCGTCGACGTCCTTTCCGGACACTATTGGTACGCCGGGCCCGATTTCAAAAAGTCGTATCAAATTTACGACGGTCCGGACAAGCAAGATCCGGAAGGGTATACGAACTCCTTCGTTAACTTCGTCGACGACCTGAACGGCGACGGTTGGGACGATTTTATCCTTTGCCCGCACCCCGGCGTTACCGGTTATTGGTACGAAAATCCGAAGGGGGAAGACCGCCTTTGGACGGCGCGCGAATCGACGATCGAACTCGGGAACGAGTCGCAGGCTTGGGAAGACGTCGACGGCGACGGGAAAAAGGAACTCGTTTTCAACCGCAACAACTGGTACGGGATCGCGTTCCCGAACCGCGGCGCCAACGCTAACGAACCTTGGAAATTCCTCGCTGTTTCGAACGAAAATCCGAAATATCAACGTTACTTCCACGGGAACGGCGTCGGCGATATTAACGGCGACGGTCGCCCCGACCTCCTCGAAATGGACGGCTGGTGGGAGCAACCGGAAGACTTGAACGCCGTTCCGTGGAAGTTCCACGAGTTCAAGTTCGCGGACGCGCCGTCGAATATGCTCGTCGCGGACTTCAACGGCGACGGTCTGAACGACGTCTTCACCGCTTGGCACTGCCACCTTTACGGGCTGGTCTGCTGGATTCAAAAACGCGACGCCGACGGGGCGATCTCCTTCGACGCGCAATGGCTGATTCCGACCGAACCGGCGGACGACTTCTACCCGAAAATGAGCCAACTCCACTCGATGGCCCTGGCCGACTTCAACGGCGACGGCGTCCTCGACGTCGTTACCGGGAAGCGTTGGTGGGCGCACGGTTCGAAGGGGGACGTCGGCACGAACGACCCGGCGCTCCTGATTAGGTGGGAAACGAAACGCGGCGCCGACGGGAAAGTCGAGTTTGTCGCGCATGAAATCGACAATAACTCCGGCGTCGGGACGCAAGTTACCGCCGAAGACGTCAACGGCGACGGCGTCGCGGATATTTTGGTCGGGAACAAAAAAGGCGTTTTCCTCTTCCTGACGAAATAACGCGAAATCAAGTAAATAGCGCGGCGATTTTGTTTTTTCGACCGCTTTTCGACGTCGTTTTTCGAGCGGCGTCGGGAACGCGGTCGGGAACGTTTCGGCGCGACGTAATAAAAGCGGCGGCGACGCCGAAGGGGACGGGCGCGAACTCGGCGAACGAGGGCGCGGCGGCTCGTTTTCTTTTTGAAACGTTTTGAAAAGGTGTTTTGATGACAAACTTCCTCTTTGCGCAAGCGGCGAGCAGCTTCGGCAACGGAGCCGATATTCTCGTCTTTTTTGCGTTTTTGGCGGCGGTCGCTTTCGTCGCGTTCGGTATGAGCCGCAACTCCGGCGGAGACAGCGAATCGTACTTCTTGGCCGGTCGCGGTTTGAAGTGGTGGCTGATCGGTTTCTCGCTCATCGCGGCGAACATTTCGGCGGAGCAATTCGTCGGGATGTCCGGTCAAGCGGCGGACTACATCGGTTTGGCGGTCGCGAGTTACGAATGGATCGCGGCGCTTTCGTTGGTTATCGTCGCGTTTTTCTTCCTGCCTCGCTTCCTGAAAGTCGGGATTTACACGATTCCGGAATATTTGGAAACGCGGTACAATAAGTCGGCGCGTTCGATTATGTCGATTATGATGATGATTATGCTCGTCGCGGTCAACATCACGGTCGTTACGTTCGCCGGCGCGAAGGCTTACGCCGTCTTCTTCGACGGCGCGACGCTCGGTCCGATCGCGCTCGATTTGACCTTCTTCTGCTGGTTCATCGGGATTTTCGCGGCGTTGTACATCTTCGCGGGCGGTTTGAAGGCTTGCGCTTGGGCGGACTTGCTCCAAGGTTCGGCGCTGATTTTGGCCGGCGCGGTCGTTCTCTTCTTCTCGCTGAAAGCGCTCGGAAACGCCGACGTTGAAACGCTCGCTGCCGGGAGCGCCGATTTGGCGTCGAAGCTGACCGACGCGAGCGCTTGGGAACGCTTCTCGACGCTCAACGCCGACAAGCTCCGCATGAACCTCCCGAGCTGGGACTTGGTTCTTCCGGTTACCGCGTTGATCTTCGCGATTTGGATTCCGAACCTTTATTACTGGGGCCTCAACCAATACATCATTCAACGCACCTTGGGCGCGAAGTCGCTCGGCGAAGGCCAAAAAGGTCTCGTTTTCGCGGCGTTTATGAAGCTCTTGATTCCGTTCATCGTCATCTTCCCGGGGATGATCGCGCTGAACCTTTACGGCGGCGACATGAAGGCGAACGCCGATAAAGCGTCCGCGACCGAAATGGCGCGCTTCGAAGAAGTTAAGGCGAACCCGACGAGCGGCGCGACGCTCTTCTCGTTCAACCGCAGCTTCGCGCTGACGAATCCGGAAAAAGCGGACGAAATCCTCGCGTTCAACGCCGCCGCGTCCGGCGTCAACCTCGACGAAGCCGTCGCCGCCGCGAAAGAAGCGGGGAAAATCAACGACGGTATGAAAGACGAAGAAATGCGCGTCGCGAAACTCGCCGCGATCCAAGCGAAAGCGACGGGCGCGAAAGTCGGCCCGATGCTCAACGGTTGCGACTACGACGCCGCGTTCCCGCTCCTGATGGCGAAGGTCGTTCCGACCGGCGGCTTCAAGGGCTTTATGCTCGCCGCGCTCCTCGGCGCCATCGTCAGCTCGGTCGCCGCGATGTTGAACGCCGCGTCGACGATCTTCTCGATGGACATTTACAACGAATACATCGTCAATAAAAACCTCGACGAAGCGGCGCGTCAAAAGAAACTCGTTTCGGTCGGGCGTATCGCGGTCGTCGCGTTCGTTTTGATCGGCTGCGTCGTCGCGCCGATGTGGGCGAACCCGAAATTCGGCGGCGTCTTCAAGGCGATCCAAGAATTCCAAGGCTACATTTCGCCGGGTATCTTCGCCGCGTTCGTCGTCGGTTTCTGGATGAAGAAAGCGCCGAACTCCTACGGCGCGATTGCGTTGGTCGCTTGCCCGATTCTTTACGGCGCGTTGGCGACGTTCGTTCCGTCCCTCGACTTCCTGAACCGTATGGCGGTTACGTTCGGCGTTTTGATCGCGTTGGCGGTCGTGATGACGATCGTTCGCCCGCGCAAAGAAGCGTTCGTCCAAGAAACCGACGAAAGCAAAGCGGAGTTCTTGAAGGAATCGAAGGGCGCGAAGATCGGCGGTTTGGTCGTCGTCGCGTTGACGGTTATCCTCTACCTGATTTACTGGGACTACAATTCGCCGATGTTCTAATCGACGCGAAGTTCCCGGTTAGCGCGTTTTGACGGCGCGGCGCGACGAGCGTCGCGTCGCCGAAGCGCGAGCGAGAAAAGAAAAACGCCGTCCGGTCGTTTGACTTGGACGGCGTTTTTGCGGTGAGCGAAGGAACGTCGCGCTTGACCGCTTCGGCGGCGCGTCGACAAGAAACGCGAACCGCCGTCCGGTCGTTTGACTTGGACGGCGGTTTTGCGTTTGCGACTCGACGAACGCCGCCGGGCGAGCGCGCGACGACGTTTGTTAAGTTAAACGATTAAAGGAGTTCCTTGCGCAGTTCGGCGCCCGATTTCGGCGAAAGGTAAGCCGGCGGAACGTCGAAGAGCGTTTTGCAACCGCGCGCGCCCTCGGCGTTCATGCGGTAGGCGGCGCGAGCGCAGGCGACCAACACGGACGACGTAAATTCCGGGTTCGAATCGAGTTTCAGCGAGTATTCGACGACGTGTTTGTTCTCGCCGTTCCAACCGGTCTTCCCGGAGCGGACGACGAAACCGCCGTGCGGGATGCCGGAGTGGTCGCGCTTCAATTCTTCCGCCGAAATGAAGTGAACGATCGTGTCGTAATCGGCGAAGTAGTTCGGCATCGTCTTGATTTCGCGCTCGATACGTTCCAAGTCGGCGCCTTCTTCCGCGACGACGAAGCATTCGCGCAGGTGCTTTTCGCGGGTCGTCAGCGTCGGGTTCGACCCGCCGCGGGCCGCCGCCATCGCGTCTTCGAGCGGAATCGTGTACTGCTTGGCGTCCAAAACGCCGTCGACTCGGCGAATCGCGTCGGAGTGCCCTTGGCTGACGCCGCGTCCCCAGAAGGTGTAGTCGACGCCGTCCGGGAGGATCGCGCCGCCGTAAAGGCGAGCGATCGAGAACATCCCCGGGTCCCAACCGCAGGAGATCAACGCGACGCGTCCGCTTTCTTGCGCGACGGCGTCGACCGCGGCGAAGTGTTCCGGAATCTTCGCGTGCGTGTCGAAACTGTCGACGACGTTGAAGAGGCGCGCCAGTTCCGGCGTTTGTTTCGGCAAGTCGGTCGCGCTCCCGCCGCAAAGGATGAGAACGTCGATTTCGTCCTTCATTTCGGCGATTTTATCGACCGAGTAAACGCCGACGCCTTCGGTCAAGATTTTGACCGTTTCCGGCGGACGGCGGGTGAACGCGGCGACGAGCGTCATATCGGGATTTTGCTTGACGGCGCATTCGACGCCTCGGCCAAGGTTGCCGTAACCAACGATTCCAATTCTGATCTGCATCTTTCGAGC
>JAFYVO010000220.1 GCA_017549085.1 Thermoguttaceae bacterium | reverse complement strand
GCGACGGGGACGGAAGGCGCGACGGGACGCGGCGCGCGAGGCGACGGCGCGTCGCGACGCTCGGCGATCGCCGGACGAGCCGCGTTGGGACGGCGAACGAAGGGCGCGACCGGTTCGTCGTCGTAATCGTCGGCGCAAGGACGCAAAACGCGATCGTCGCGGCGCTTTGGACGGCGCGGACAGGGTTTCGACGCGCTTAATTTGCGTCGGAACGGCGCGGACGCCCATTCGAGCGCCGGGCCGAGACCGGACGACCAAAAAACAACGCGGAGGAACGCGTCGCTTCCGGCAAGAACGGCTCCGGCGAAAAGAACGACGAGGAGCGCCGCGTAAGGGCCGAAATGAACGAAGTATTTTTCAAGCAGGTGTTTAACGATCGCGCCCGCGCAACCGCCGGGGCCGATCGGCGGTCCGACCGACGCGTCGACTAAAAAGGTCGCCGCGCCCGAAATCGCGACTAAAATGAACGCGAAACCAAACGTTTTCGTCGCCGGTTCGCGAACGCCCCCCTGACGCCAATAGAACAAAACGCTGACGCCGAACGCGATTAAAACGAAATATCCGGCGACGCCGAACGCCGAAAAGATCGCGTGCGCGCACCAAGCGCCCGGGAGACCGGCCAAATTCTCGACCTGTTCGGAACTCGAGTAGGCGAACCGACTCGGCGCGTCCGAAGGCGAGTAACTCAAGACCGAAGCGCAAAGGAAAATCCAAACGACGAACAGCAGAACGCCGAACGCGAACTTTCCTAACGTTTCTTTGTATCTGTCTTTAGCTTTGGCCAAAACTTAACTTTCCGGGCGAGTCGCTCGACGGAACGACCGCGTTGCGTTGAATATTGTTTTAAAAACGTCGGCGTTGCGACGCTGCGTCGACCGTTCCCGCGTCGCGGCGATAAGAACGCGGGGAAACAAGGGAAAACGCGACGACGCCGAGCGTTCGACGAGGGGCGCCGTCGCTTAAGAATCGCGGTTAAACGGGAACCGCGCGGTTACTTGGACGCTTGCGCCGCGGCGGTTTGACGACGAGCGGCGTTGAGCGCGTTCAAGAGAAGCATCGTAACGGTCAACGGGCCGACGCCCCCCGGGACCGGCGTGATCGCGCCGGCGACTTCCTTGACCGCCTCGAAGTCGACGTCGCCGACGAGCTTCGAAACCTTGGTCGGCGCGCCGTTTTCGTCGACGCCGTCTTTTTCAACGCGGTTGATCCCGACGTCGATAACGACCGCGCCCGGCTTGATCATATCGGCTTTAACGAACTCCGGTTGACCGATCGCCGCGACGATAATGTCGGCTTCGCGAAGGATTTCGGCGAGGTTTTCGGTGCGGCTGTGGCAGACCGTAACGGTCGCGTCGCCGCCGAGCCCTTTTTGCAGAAGAAGGAGCGCCATCGGCTTGCCGACAATGTCGCTGCGACCGAGAATCGCGACGCGCTTGCCCTTCGTTTCAATGTTCGAACGGACGAGGATTTGTTGGACGCCGTAAGGGGTGCAGGGGAGGAAACGCGGACGACCTTGCGAGATCAACCCGACGTTTTCCGGATGAAACGCGTCGACGTCTTTTTCCGGGTCGATCGCGTCCAAAACGCGTTGCTCGTCGATACCCTTCGGCAACGGCAATTGAATGAGAATCCCGTGAATCGTCGGGTCGGCGTTCATTTCGGCGACGAGCGCGAGGAGTTCTTCGGTCGTCGTTTCGGCGGGAAGACGGCGCATAACGCTCTTCATCCCGGCTTTGACGCAAGCGGCCTCCTTGTTGCGGACGTAAACTTGACTCGCCGGATTTTCGCCGACGAGAACGACGGCCAAACCGGGTTGCACTTGCGTTTCGGCGACGAAGCGCGCGACGTCCTCTTTGATTTCGGCGCGAATGATTTCGGCCAAGCCTTTGCCGTCGAGAATTTGAGCGGTCATAACGTTCCTTAGGAGCTGTTGGACGCCGCGTTGAAAACGCGATTGAGTGAAACGCGTTCGCGAAAGGGCGTCGAGTGCGGTTTGCAAACGGGGGGAACCGAAAGCGAGCGACCGGCGTCGACCGATAAACCCGCTTAACGCAATTTTACAACGTCTTTCGCCGAAAACAAAGGGGCGCGTTCTCGTTTTCTCAATCTTTCTCGACGTCGCCGTCCATTTATTCGGCGCGACGCGTTCATTCGTTTTTTCGCGCAAATTTTAACGTCGCGAATTCGGCGCTTTTTGCGTCTTGTTGTTGCGACGGCGTCGGTTAAAGCGGTTAAAGCGGTTGGAAAGAAAAGACGGGGCGCGGTAAGAAGAACGGTCGCGACGAATAGGCGGGCGCGTTAAAGTTCGACGCGATCCTCGGCGCGGAGCTTCTCGACGATTTCGCGCACTTGGAAGCGCAACTCGGCGTCGGTTTCGAGCGCTTCGGCGACGTCGCGGGCGCCGCGGAGCGTCGTCGAGTGATCGCGGTTTGAAAATTCGCGTCCGATTTCTTGAAAGGTCGCGTCGGTCAACTTCCGCGCGAGATAAAAAACGACGTTGCGCGCCAAAACGAGCGTTTTTGAGCGTTTTTTGCTCCGCATTTCGACGACCGAAACGGAAAACTGCTTCGCGACCGTTTTCAAAACGCGGTCGAGCGTCCAGGTCGGCTCCGGATTTCGCGCTTCGACGAGAGCGCGGAAGTTTTCCGGGGACGGGGAACGGGTTCGAGAAGCGAATTCTTGCGCCGCTTGAACGAGCGTTCCGCAGACGCCGCCGACCGACGCCGGGGAGTTGTCGACGCAGAAGTCGACCGTCGCTTCGTCGAGGCGAAGGCCGAGTTTGACGGCGGCGCGTTCGACGATAAAACGTTTGGTTTCGCGGGTCGGAAAACGGGTCGGGATCAAGAGTCCGCCGCCGAGACGCGCGGCGAGTTCGGGGGAAAAACCGGGAATTTCGTTCGGGTTTTTGGAAAAAGTAACGATAACGAGCTTTTGCTCGCGGGCGGCGGCGTCGAGAATCGGCAAAAACTCCGATTGCGCCGCGTCGCGTTCGGCGAGAACGTCGGCGTTTTCGATCGCGACGACGCGAGCTTGCCCCAAGAGCGTTCGGAAAATTTGCGTTTGATCGCGGCGAATCGCGTTCGTTAAGGAACGCGCGAAATCAATACCGGAAAGGTAGTAAAGCGTTTTGTTCGGCTCCGCGAGTCGGCGACTTTGGCAGATTCCTTCGACGAGGCGCGTTTTGCCGGAACCGCTCGGGCCGTAAAAGACGAGCGGCGTAAAAAACGACGCTTCTTCCAACGGACGCCAACCGCGGACGCGCGGCGTCGAGCGGCTCGGCGCCGCGTTTGCGTCGGACGCGGCGCTTGTCGCGTCGACGTCGGCGTCGCCGTCGAGCGGGAAGAGGGTCGGGCGGCGTTCGGGCGTCCGAGCGGCGACTCGAACGGCGCGGCGGTCGAAAATCGCGTCGAAATCGGCGTCGTTTTCGGCGTTCGCCGCTTCCCGGAAGAGCGTTTCGAGATCGTCGCGAGACGGAGCGCCGTCGAGACGCGCCGCGTCGGACGGAACGTTCGTTTCGCCTAAGGGACGCTCGAAGATCGGAACGCCGTCGACGGCGAAGCGAACCGCGAGTTCGGCGAGGCGGTTTTCCGGGCCGGAAACGAAACCCCCGAGAAGGGCGTTCGGCGAAAACGGATCGGGGTCGAGCGCGACGCCGTCGTCCGAAACGGCGGGGAAAAAGGGGAGCGCAAGGACGCGACGAAGCGGAGCGGAGGGGGAAACGGACATTGGCGAACGAGGAACGGGGGAATGGGAAAAGGGAATTAGGGCTGTTTTGTCATTATTACTATAGCGCCGATTATTGGCGAACGACAAACTCGACGTCGATCGGGTCGTCGTCGGACGGCGAGCGCGAAGGCGTCGCGGACGATTCCGGCGTCGAAGCGAACGTTTCGACGTCGATCGGGTCGTCGTTGGAAGCGGCGTTTGGCGCGAAATCGTTCGAGTCGCCGAAGGGGCCCGCGAAACCGTCGCCGAAGCGGTAGGCGCGGAAGACGGAAAACGGTCCGTTGGCTTGGCGATAAAGGTCGACTCCGCAGCGACGAACGACGCCGAGGAAAGCGCGTCGCGTCGGAGCGAAAAGCAACAGCGCGCCGAAAACGTCCGAAACGAAACCGGGTAAAATAAGCAAAAGAGCGCCGAGATTGCCGTATAGGTAATTTTCAACGGCTTGCGTCGAAAAAGCGCGTTGCGCAAAGGAGGCGCGCGTTCCCTGCGTTCGGAGGAGGTAAACGCCGAAAAAGGAGGTCGCCAACGCGAAAAGAAGCGTCGACGCCCAACCGATTTTACCGGCGACGAGAAGGAAAACGGCGATTTCTAAAACGGGATAGGTCAAAAGCGCTAAAAAAAACATAAAGCGCGTTCTTTCTAACGGCGCGAGCCGTTTAGGGGACGGTTTTAACGGCGACGTGGCAAACGTCGGGCGGCGAACGCGGGAGTCGACGGCGAACGATTTTACGTCGCGTCGGGAGGACGGCGGCGAAAAGGAAAACGTTTCCGACGCGAACAAAATTCCGTTTCGGCGGAACGGCTTGCGAACAACCTGATTAACAAATTGTATCAAAAAGGAGGAAAAAAGCAACTTCTTGCGGGGCGTTGCAAGCTCGAAGCGCGAAAAAAAAGCAAAATAGCCCGCGTCGCGACTCAAAACGGGAGAAGAAGGAAAGAAAAAACGAGCGTTAGCACTAGCGCGTTCGCGGCGTTTATAGGACGAATGTGGAAATTTCGGAGTAATTGTTAAATTTTAGCTAAATGGAAGAAATGTTAAAAAAGTTCTAACGCGAACGTGGAGCGCGGACGATAAGAAAGAAAGAGAGGCGGCGTCTCGAGTTTTTTCGTCGAGTTTCGCCGCGTCGACGGGACGGTTGAACGACCCAAAGTCGCGCCGAACGTCGAAAAAAGAACGAGAATTGATTTAGAAGTCAGTAAAATGAGCGAATTTGTTCCGAACGCGCCCGATTCGTCGGGACGCGAGGAACGTTCGAGAAGGGACGCTTCGACAATGACGACGAAGAGAACGACGAAACAAGGCCGCGTCGCGCAAATCGCGATGCTTTTGACGCTTTTGGGCGCTTGCTCTAACGGCGCGTCGAGCGCTTGGGCGCAGGTCGCCGGATTTGCGTCGTCGCGTCAAGAGGCTCCGGCGCGCGCCGAAAGCGGGTCGAGCGTTCGCGATTTTGTTTCGAATTTGAATCCGTTTAAACCGAAAGAGTCGTCGGAACCGGCGAACGTCGTTCCGCAAGGGCCGGCTCGCGTTTCGTTCGCGAACATTCCGCCGACGAGTTTCTCGAATATGCCGAGCGCCGACCAAGAGCGCGCGGGGCTGATTGGGCGCCAGTCGAATGTCGGCGTTCCTTCGTCGGTCGCGTCCGCTCCTCGTTCGGGGGCCGCTCCGGTCGCGCCCGCGCCTCGTTCCGGGGCCGCGACGACCGAAACGCGAACGTTTGGGACGACGCGCGCCGCGGTCGCGAGCTTGGGGACGTCGCGTTCGTCTTCGCTCGGTCTTTCGTCGGCGAAAAAGTCGTCGACCGGCGGGGTCGCCGCGTTGCTTCTCGACGAACTGGAAGAGGAAATCGGCGACGCTCCGCTCGCGTCGAGCGCGAACGCCCGCGTTTCGACCTCTCGCCGCAAGGTTTCGTCGCGCGTCGAACGTCGCAGTTTGCGCGAGGAAGGGCTCGGTTCCCTCGAACTGTTGGAAGAATCGCTTCTTGGCGAAGCGGCGGACGCGTCCGAAGATTGGTCGGAGAGCTCGGCGCTCGCGACGGTCGACGAAGCGGAGGAAGGGGCGCCGTCGCGCAAGACGAGCCGTAAAGCGGAAACGCGAAACGCGAAAAAAACGTCGGCGCCGAAGAACGACGCGCAAGACGACGAAGCGGTCGGCCCGGCGATTCCCGTTTTCTCGACCGAGTCGGAAGACGACGCGCTTTGGGCCGACGCGGAAACGGCGGAAGAAGACGCCGAAAACGCGGACGAAGAAAACGACGTCGACGCGGCGGTCGCGGACGTTTTAGACAGCGCGGAAGAAGAGGAAGAAGGGGAAGCCGAAGACGATCGGCTTTCGCTCGTCGCGTCGCGTCGGTCGAAAACGACTGAAAAATCGGAAGGATTGAACAAAAAAACGACGTTGAACGAACTTGACGACCGTTTCGGCGCGTTTTTCCAAGACGGTTCGCAACTTCAAGTCAACGCCGAAACGCCGAGCGAAAGCGGTTCGAAGGCGAAGCGAACGAACGCGAACGACGGCGCTTGGCGCGTCGCGGAAGAGAAGGAAGAAGCGGAAACGACCGTTTCGTCGCGTTCGCCGATCGTCGAAATCGAAACGCTCGGGCCGAAAAACTTGGTCGTCGGGCAAGAGTCGACGTTCAAAGTGCGCGCCCGCAACGTCGGGAGCGTCGCGGCGCGAAAGCTGGTCGTAACGACGGAACTGCCGGAAACGGTCGCGGTCGCCGACGTCGAAGCGAAAATCGGCGCCGCGCAAATCAAGACGCGCGACGTCGGGTTCGACGGCGAATCGCGCCGTTGCGTTTGGGAAGTCGGAACGCTCGACGCGGGCGCCTCGGCGGAACTCGAATTGATGATGACGCCGCAAAAACGGAGCGCGTTCGAGTTGGTCAGCCGTTTCGAATGCGAACGAGCGTCGGCGCGAACCGGCGTCGAAGTCGTCGAGCCGATTCTGGAAGCGCGCGTCGAAGGGCGCGACGCGATCGAATGGGGCGTCGAAGACAAGTACCGCCTCCGTCTGCGCAACGTCGGGAACGGCGACGCCAAGGACGTCGAACTCTTCGTCTCGACCGGCGAAACGAACGCGACGCAACGAATCGGCGTCCTGAAAGCCGGGGAAGAAAAGTCGATCGAAATGGCGGTGAAAACCGTTTTGGACGACTCGATCTCGATCGAAGCGCGAGCGACCGGCGCGTACGGCGTCGAAGCGCGGGCGTCGAAGAAGATCGACGTTTTGCGCGGCAAGCTCGACGTCGCGATCGAGGCGCCGGAACTGCAATTTGTCGACGGCGAGTTCGACGCGCTCGTTCGAGTGAAAAACGTCGGTTCCGCTCCGCTCGAAAACGTCGACGTCGCGGCGCAAATTCCGGCGTCGGTCGAGGTTCTCGCTTGCGACGGCTCGGCGCGGCGCAACGTCGAAAAGGGGCGCGTTTACTGGACGATTCCGCTTGTTCGCCCGAACGAAGAAGTCGTCTTCAAAACCTTGTGCCGCTTGACCGAAAAAGGGGACGCGACCTTCGCCGTCGTCGGGGCCGACCAAACCGGTTTGACCGCGCAAAACGAAACGACCGTTCAAGTCGAGTCGATCGCCGTCTTGGCGATGCGCGTCAACGCTCCGAAAGACCCGGTCGCCGTCGGTAAAGAATGCGTTTACGAGCTGGTTATCGAAAACAACGGGACCAAAGACGCGGCGGAAATCGAGTCGGGCGTCTTCCTGGGCGTCGGCCGTCCTTCAAAGAACGGAGCATGGGCCTGATTTACGCTTAGTCCAATTTTATCGCAGTAGTCTCTGTACCCGTGTATCCATTTCTCGTGGCATGTGTCATCATCCGCATGGGTCATAGAATGCATGCTGAAATCAAT
>JAFYVO010000219.1 GCA_017549085.1 Thermoguttaceae bacterium | reverse complement strand
TTAGCGGAGTCCGGTTTTCGCGCCGTCGACGAACTCCTCGCCGAAATCGACGCGGAGCCGGAGCGCTTCGAGAGTTGGACGACGCTCGCGCTGCGCGGACTTTACGCGGAAAAATGAGCGCCGTCGGGAAAAAGAACGCAAAAGCGCGCTAAAATTTCGCGTCGGACTGGAAACGAACACTTGCCGACGGTATAATAGGTAAGAACGGTAAAATTCGCGAAACCGGCGAAGGATAGGTAAAACGAGAAAAAAAGGAAAAGCGGAGGAAACGGCGAAAATGAGCGAAACGAAAACGACGCCGCGCGTCGACCGAGCGTTCGACGAAACGCGACCGATCAAAATTCAACGCGGGTTTACCAACGCCGCCGGAAGCGTTCTCATTTCGGCGGGAGACACCGTCGTTCTTTGCGCCGCGTCGATCGTCGAGGACGTCCCGAGCTGGATGAAGCGCGAAGGCGCGACCGAGCGCGGTTGGCTGACGGCGGAATATCGGATGCTCCCGAGCGCCGGCCGTCCCCGCAAGCCGCGCGGCGACCGTCCGGACGGTCGAGCGACCGAAATTCAACGCTTGATCGGGCGTTCCCTCCGCGCCGTCTTCGACGCCGAAGCGCTCGGCCCGCGCACCGTTTACCTCGACTGCGACGTGTTGCAAGCGGACGGCGGAACGCGAACCCTCAGCGTCACCGGCGCTTTCGTCGCGCTCGTCGACGCGCTGAACTCGATTCGCGACCAACTCCCGAACCCGGACGTTTTCCCGCTGCGCGACTCCGTCGCGGCGGTCAGCGTCGGGATCGTCGACGGAACCCCGCTGCTCGACTTGCGTTACGTCGAAGACTCGGCGGCGGAAGTCGATATGAACGTCGTCGCGACAGGGAAGGGCCGCTTTGTCGAGATTCAAGGGACCGGCGAAGAAGCGACCTTCGACGACGCGCAACTCGCGTCGATGCTCGCGCTTGCGAAGAAAGGCGTCGGCGAATTGACCGCGCTCCAAAAAGAAGCGCTCGGCGACGCTTGGCCGTTCGGCGACTGACGGCGAAAAACGGCAAATCAAAAAGACAAACAGCGGCAAATTCGTTGGAATATATTATTGTCGACGTTTATTAATAAAGGAAACGAACGATGATTGAATTGGGCGTTAATATCGATCACATCGCGACGGTGCGTCAAGCGCGGCAAACGACGGAGCCGGACCCGGTTTGGGCGGCGGCCGCGGCGGAACTCGGCGGCGCGGACGGGATCACCGTTCACCTGCGCGAAGACCGTCGGCACATCCAAGAGCGCGACGTCCGCATTTTGCGCGAAACCTGCCGCGTTAAGCTCAACCTTGAAATGGCTTGCGACGTCGACGTCACCCGAATCGCTTGCGAAATCGTCCCGGATCAAGCGACGCTCGTTCCGGAAAAACGCCAAGAAGTGACGACCGAAGGCGGACTCGACGTTCTCGCCGACGTCGACCGCGTTCGCCGCTGCGTCGAAGCGCTCCGCGAAAAGGGCGTCGCCGTCAGCCTCTTCCTCGACCCGGAAGCGCGCCAAATTGAAGCGGCGAAAGAACTCGGCGTCGAAGCGGTCGAGCTGCACACCGGCGCTTATGCGAACGCGGTCGGCGCCGCGGCGCAAGCGGAGTTGGCTCGTTTGACCGAAGCGGGCGCGCTGATCGACCGCCTCGGGATGCGCCTGCACGCCGGGCACGGGCTGACCTATCGCAACGTTCGCCCGATCGCCGCGATTCCGAAAATGGTCGAGCTGAACATCGGACACAGCATTATCGCCCGCGCCCTGATGGTCGGGATGCGCGACGCGGTCGCCGAAATGAAGCGGATTCTCGAAACGGTCGGGAACGTCTAAAACGCTTCAAAGCGTTCGAACGGAGCGCGCCGGACGTTTTTCCCGCGCTCCTTTGAGACGTCGAACGCTGAAAGTCGAATAACGACAAGGGATTATATGGAAGAATTATCGATCGCGATCGTTAGCGGTCGCGTTCTGCAGAACGTGTTGGGGCCGAGCGACGAACACTTGCGCAAAATTCGCAAGGAACTCGGCGTTCGCGTCGTCGTCGACGCCGAAAAAGGGAAGCTGATCGTTCGCTCCGACGACCCGGAAGCGACGAAGCGCGGCGCGTACCTCCTCGAACAGCTCCAACGTTGGAGCGACCGCGAAGGGAAACCGCTCGACGCCGACGACTTGCGCCGCGCGCTCGACGAAGTCAAGCGCGGCGAAGAAGTCTCGACCGTTCGACCGTTCGAGGTGTACGGCGGCAAAACGATCCGTCCGAAGACCGCCGGGCAGGCGAAGTATTGCGAAATGCTCCGCAAGCGCGAAATCTGTTTCTGCGCCGGGCCGGCCGGGACCGGAAAGACCTACCTCGCCGTCGCGCGGGCGGTCGAGGCGCTGCGTCTCGGCGAAATTCGCAAAATCGTCTTGGTGCGACCGGCGGTCGAAGCGGGGGAAAACCTCGGCTTCCTCCCGGGCGACCTCTCCGAAAAGATCAACCCGTATTTGCGCCCCCTCTTCGACTCCCTCGCCGATATGACGCAAGCCGATATGCTGCGCCAGTTTATGGACGATTCGAAGGTCGAGGTTATCCCGCTCGCGTACATGCGCGGACGAACGCTCAACGACGCGCACATCATTCTCGACGAAGCGCAAAACACCAGCGTCTCGCAGATGAAAATGTTCCTGACGCGGATGGGGTGGAATTCCCGCGTCGTCGTTTGCGGCGACGCGACGCAATCCGACTTTGGGCGCCGCGTCAAAAGCGGGCTCGTCGACGCGTTCGAGCGGCTCCGCAACGTCAAGGAAATCGGTTGGTTAACGCTGGGACGCGCCGACGTCGTTCGGCACGCGCTCGTCCAAAAGATCGTCGAAGCTTACGAAGGTTCGCCGGAATCGGAGGATTATTCCGGCGTCGGCGCGCGCGACTTTTCGGTCGCTCCGGTCTCCGCGCCGGTCGCGCCGACCGTTTCGACGACCGAAACGCCGAGCGTCGTAAATTCGGAAATCGCGTCGACGGCGGCGTTTACGTCGACCGCTTGGAAGTCGAGCGTCGACGACGGGCGCCGCGACGACTTGTATTACGACGAGGACGACGAAGCGTCCGACAGGATTTGAGGTTCTTATGGCTCCGATTCCCGAACGAGCGCGCACGAGAGCGCAACGCGTCGCGGCCCGCGTCCCTTACGACGGTTTTTTCGACCGCCTGCGCCGCGCCGTTTTTAGCGACAACGGTTCGCTCAAATTGGCGATCGTCGCGCTGACGGCCGCCGCGATTTGCGCGATTTGTTGCGTTTGGCGTATGCCGTTTAACTTCCGGCTCGACTCGAAACCGGAGCGCGACGTCGTTTGCTTGGCGAAGTTTTCCGTTTTTAGTCCGGACAAAACGAACGAAGCGCGTCGCGTCGCTCGCTTTGAAGAACCGCATATTTACGCGCACGATTCCGCCAAACTCGCCAATTATAAAGCGGCGTTGGTCAACGAGTTGCAAATGTTGATCGCGGCGCCCGATTTTGAGGCGATGCCGCCGGAAAATCGCAATCTTTTGCGTCGTTTTCTTCCGAGCGCGTCGACCGAAGAAGACGAGCGCAACGCTTTCCTCGCGATACGTCGCGTTCTCGAAAAAGACCTCGATTTGGCGAACTTCCGCGATTCCCTCGACCGCGCGCTTAAACCGCTCGAAAAAAACGGCCTCTTGGATAAACTGCATCCGGCGGGCGACGGAAATCAGGAAAAAATCCGGGTTTACGACGTCGGCTCCGATCCCGTAACCGCGCGCGAAGTCGCGGTGAACGACGTTTTGATCGGGAACGCTTATCTCATCAAAGACCTGTTGAGCCGCGAATACACCGACCGCGAAGTTTTGGAGCTGCTTTTTCAGCGGATTCGAACGTCGGCGCCGACGACGCTGAGCGAGAGCCGCGACGCGACGTTTAAAGCGTTGAACGCCGCGGAAGAGCGAGTGGGGCCGGTTTACGTCGATTACGAAGTCGGGCAAACGTTGGCGCGTTCGGATAAACCGATTGGCGACAACGAGTTGCGACTGCTGCGCGAGGAGCGTAAAGCGCGTATTAAAGCGTTGACGACGGAAGAAAAATTGGAGCGAACCGCCTCCGTTTTCGCGTTGATTGCGACGATGCTTTTCAGCGCTTACGCCTTGTTCCGCAAACGTTTAACGCAATCCGAAGGGGAGCGCGGCGCGTCGTTGGCGGCCTGTTCGATCTTTTTCGGTTTGATTTTAGCGACCGTCGCGATCGGGCGAGCGATGCAAGTCGTTTGGGACGCTCGCGGCGGGACGACGGCGTTGATACCGCTCTTGATTTTCGTTCAAACGACGGCGTTGGCGGCCTCTTGGGGCGTCGCGTTGACGTTCGGTTCGATCGTCGCGTTTGTGTTGGCGCTTTCCGGGGGCGCGTCGCTTGGGACGCTCGTTGTTTTCGTCGGGACGGCGACGATCGTCGCGCTGACGTCGCGGGGCGTTCGGACGCGTTCGCAACTGATCGGCGTCGCGTTCGCCGCGGGGGGCGGAGCGTTCGTTCTTTCCGCGTTGGCCGAAGCCGCCGGGACGACGAACGACCGCGCGTACATCTTGGGCGAAGCCGCGTTTTGCGGACTTTGGGCGCTTTTGGCCGGGTTCTTAACGTCGGGGCTTTTGCCGATCGTCGAGCGCGTTTTCGGAGCGCTGACGCCGATGCGGCTCCTCGAATACGGCAACCCGTCGCACCCGCTTTTGTTGGAGCTTAACCGACGCGCGCCGGCGACTTACAACCACTCGGTTCAAACGGCGGCGATCGCCGAAGCGGCGGCGGAAGCGATCGGCGCCCGGGCGTCGCTGATTCGAGTCGGCGCGTACTTCCACGACGTCGGCAAAATGCTCCAACCGGAGCGTTTCACCGAGAACCAACGCGGCGGATACAACGTTCACGACGAGTTGGAGCCGCGAATGAGCGCGCTCGTCATCGTCGCGCACGTCAAAGACGGCGTCGACTTGGCGAAGCGGTATCACATTCCGCGACAGATTGTCGACTTGATCGAACAGCACCACGGCACGATGCTCGCCGGCTTCTTTTACCAAAAGGCGAACGAAGCGGCCAAAGACGAGCTTCCGGCCGGGCAACAGCTCGACGAAGCGCCGTTCCGTTATCCGGGCCCGATTCCGCAGTCGAAGGAAGCGGCGATTCTGATGTTGGCCGACGCCGCCGAGAGCGCGAGTCGGTCGTTGGGGGACGTCGCGCCGGGACGTATTGAAAACTTGGTGCGCCAACTGGTCGCCGCGCGGCTCGAAGACGGACAGCTGAACGATTCCGGGTTGACGCTCGGCGAAATTCGGCGCGTCGAAACGAGTATGGTTACGTCGATTTTGGCGAGCCGGCACAACCGCGTCAAATATCCGGCGACGGCGAAAGCGGGGGACGAAGCGAAAGAGCCGAAAGAGGAGCCGCGCGACAATTTCCGTCCGCTTTCCTCCGAAGTCGCGCCGACCGACGCTTACGAGTTCGTTCGTCAGCCGGGGATCGCGACGACTTCCCGCAAGGTCGCAATCGACGAAACGCCGAGCGACGACGCGAAAAAGACGCGAAACGTCGGCGTCCGCGGCGGAAAAAAAGGCGCGAAGCCGAACGAAAAAACGTCGAAATCCGGGGCGACCGGCGCTCGGTCGTATCCGAAAAACGGACGCAAAAAAAGAAAATGAACGCGGCTCGAAGTTGCGGTAAATAACGAAAAAGAAAGAGCGAAGAAAATGAGCGACGCGGAAAACAAACCGACGGAAGAGACGACGCAAGTCGAGGAATTCGAAGGGTTTGAGGAAGAAGAGTTCGAAGCGGAAGAGGGCGCCGACGGCGTCGAGTTCGAGTTTATCGACGAGCGCGAAACGGAAACGCCGATCGACTTCGACCGAATGGAGCGGGCCGTCGCGAAGATTTTAGCCGACGCCGGCGTCGAGCGCGGGCTGATGGAGATCGTCGTTCTCGACGCCGAGCCGATGCGCGAAACGAACGTGCAATTCCTCGGACACGACTATCCGACCGACGTGCTGGCGTTCGCGCTCGAAGACGACTTGGAAAACGGGCTTCTCGAAGGGAACGTTTTGGTTTGCCCCGACGTCGCGGCGGAACGGGCGCCGGAGTTCGGTTGGGACGCCGCCGAAGAGTTGCTTCTGTACGTTATTCACGGCGCGCTCCACCTCGTCGGTTACGACGACCATTCGCCGGAAGACGCGCCGACGATGCGAGCGAAAGAGCGCGAATATTTGGCGTTCGTCGGCGTCGAGGTTCCGCAAACGCCGAACGCTTGACGTTTTCGACGGTTCGGCGGCGAAAATTTTCCGATTTTTTCGAGCTTAACGGCGTTCGACGATTGACTTTCGCTCGTCGACGCGTCATAATAAAAGACGAAACCGGTTCGAAGCCGCGAGGCCCCGACTTGCGACGTCGCGCTCGAACGCAACCGAAGAACGGCGCGGAAAATGACGACGAATAACGAAACGAAAAAGAACGCGTCGGCCGACAAGCCGACCGGAATCGGAGAGCTGGCGAAACGTCGAGCGGTCGGGCGTTTGCGCTTGACGCTCGCCCCGAAGCGAACGGCCCGAGTTTGGCGGCGCAATTTTCGACTTCTTTCGGAGCGGTTCGACGCGCTTCTCGCCGAGGCGCGGCAGACCGCGGCGCAACGCCGTTTGGACGACGCGCTCGAAAAGTTGGCGGCGCTCGAAGGTCGCGTCGCCGGACTCTTCGACGAAGACGACGAAGCGCGTTACTTTTATTTCGCCAACCCGTTGGAGGAGGCGATTTACGCTCGCGCTTGCCCTTCCGAGAAGACGCGGCGGCGCGCGCCGATCGACTATCCGCTTCTCTATTTTACGATCGGCGCCGTTCAGTTGGAGGCGCGTCGGCCCCGCGAAGCTAAAGCGGCTCTCAATAAAGCGTTGACGTTTAATCCGGTCGACGCGGAAACGCTCTGTAAAATCGCCGACGTCGCTCGGCGAGAGCGCGACTTCGTCGGGTATCTTAAAGCGACGACGCAAGCGCTTAGGTTTTCTTATCGACGGCGCGAGTTAGCGCGCTGTTACCGCAATCTTGGGGCTTTTTACCTCGACGTTCAGCGGTACGACGTCGCGACGGCGGCGTTTCATTTTAGTTTGGCGTTCGACGAATCGCAAGACGCGCGCCGCGAATTGAAAACGATCGAAACGCAAACGCGCCGTCCCGCTAAAGCGCCGCCGTTTGAGAAGTTGCAAAAAATCTTCGACGCGGAGGGGATACCGGTCGGCCCGAGCGAGGAAACGGTCGAAGCGGCGCGCGAGTTGGCCGTTCGAGCCCGCGAAGCCGGGGATTTCGCGCTGGCGTTCCGCTGTTTCGACGTCGTTTGGCGGCTCGCCGGCGACGCGGAAGCGAAAGCGGCGTTCGACGCGTTGAACGTTCGCGTCGGCGAATAACGCGGTTTTTTAACGTTGATTCTAATGATTTCAAACGACGCGCAACCGTTTGACCGGACGCGCCGTTTTTTATTTTCTTTAACGACAAGGAGTTCGGACGAATGACGGTTCGACGGTTGGAGGCGTTCTTAGCGGCGTTCGTCGCGTTTTTCACTTTAACGGCGAGCGACGCGTCGGCGCAACGGCTCGAAAGCCGGGAGCAAACGCTTTGGGTCGAGGCGGAGAGTTTCGCCGAGCGCGGCGGTTGGGTTCTCGACACGCAGGCGATGGACGTAATGGGTTCGCCGTATTTGCTCGCGCACGGGATCGGCGTTCCGGTCGCGGACGCGAAAACGACGGTTCGTTTTCCGAAAGCCGGTCGATACAAGGTTTACGCGCGGACTCGCAACTGGGTCGCGCCTTGGCGTCCGGAGGAAGCGCCCGGGACGTTCCAAATCGCCGTCGACGGGAAGAAGCTCGAAACGGTTTTCGGAACGAACGGCGCCGAGTGGAGTTGGCAAACGGGTGCAACCGTTGCGATCGCGGAAGATAAGCTCGACGTCGAAATTTCCCTTTGCGATATGACCGGGTTCGACGGTCGAGTCGACGCGTTGGTGTTTACCGCCGACGGTTTCGTTCCGCCGGAGGAAATCGACGCGATGAAGCCGTTTCGGTTGGAGTCGCGCGGTCTCTCTGGGACGTATCGAACCGTTGAAAACGGCAAGGTTTACGACTTGGTCGTCGTCGGGGGCGGGATCGCCGGAACGGCGGCGGCTCTTTCGGCGGCGCGGCTCGGACTTTCGGTCGCGTTGGTTCAAGACCGTCCGGTTCTCGGCGGGAACGGAAGCTCGGAGGTGCGCGTCGGGCTGAACCACTTCCTTAACTTGCCGCCTTATCCGAACTTAGGGAACTTGACGTCGCTTCTCGGCCCGCATCACGGCGGGAACGCGCGGGAGGCGGAGCATTACCGCGACGGCGTACGCGCCGAGTTGGTCGCGCTGGAAAAGACGCTCGATCTTTACTTGAACGTCCGCGTCAACGGCGTCGAAACGGAAAAGAAAGACGACGGAAACGTCCAAATTAAAGCGGTTTGCGGCGAAAACGTCGCGACTGGGGAACGTCTACGCTTCGTCGGAAAAACGTTCGCCGACTGCACCGGCGACGCGACGGTCGGTTTCCTCGCGGGCGCCGATTTCCGAATGGGGCGCGAGGCGAAAGCGGAGTACGACGAACCGTCGGCGCCGGAAGAAGCCGACGCGATGACGATGGGCTCGTCCGTCCAATGGAACACCGTCGAGACGGACGACGAAACGTCGTTTCCGGAAGTTCCTTGGGCGATTCAGTTTAGCGAAGAAACGATTCGTCCGTCGGTTCACGGCGATTGGGACTGGGAAGCCGGAATGAATCTCGACCAAATCGCCGACGTCGAGCGGATTCGCGATATCGGTTTGCGCGCGGCGTACGGGCATTGGTCGTATATGAAGAACCGAACGACCGGCGACTGGGCCGCTAAAGTTAAGAACCGCAAGCTCGGTTGGGTCGCTTACGTCGCCGGGAAGCGGGAGTCGCGGCGGCTCTTGGGGGACGTCGTATTGCGGGAACAGGATATCGTCGACGAAACGCCGTTCGACGACGCGTCCGTTACGACGACTTGGCCGATCGACCTGCATTACCCCGCGCCGGACAACGTTAAAGCGTTTCCGGGCGAAGAGTTCCGTTCGATCTGCAAAACGACGCGCATCGAACCTTACGCGATTCCGTACCGTTGCCTTTACTCGCGCAACGTCGAAAATCTCTTGATGGCGGGGCGCAATATCAGCGTGACGCACGTCGCGCTCGGGACGGTGCGGGTGATGCGAACCGGCGGGATGATGGGGGAAGTCGTCGGGATGGCCGCGGCGATCTGCAAAGAACGCAAGTGCTTGCCGCGCGACGTTTACGCTTCGTATCTCGACGACTTGAAAGCGGCGATGAACAAGGGCGTCGCGCCGCCGACCGAGAAAGCGCGCAAAGCGGTGCGCTTCGCGGCGCAGTTCGAGCGGCCGAAATGGTTGCCGCTCGACGCGAAAAACTTGGCGTTGGGGGCGAAAATCGTCGTTTCGAGCGATTACAAGGGCGCCGCGAAGTATTCGGCGACGGCGATTAACGACGGTAAATTCAACGTTTACGCCAACGTCGGACGCTGGGTTAGCGACAAAGCGCCGTCGCATACGGTTGATTTCGTTTTCGGCGAGGAAACGACGCTCGACGCTCTTCGCGTCGTTAGCGGGCAATCCGGCGCGAAAACGCCCTTGACCGACTTCCGCTTGCAGGTCGAGCGAGACGGCGCGTTCGTCGACGTTCCAGGCGCGGCGGTTCGCGCCAACGACCTTGTTATCGTTAGCTTGCGCTTTAACCCGGTTAGCGGCAAGCGTTTCCGCCTGCAAGTCGACAAAACGCCGGACGACTTGGCGCGCCTTTGGGAAGTCGAGCTTTACCGCGTCGGGGCGCCCGTCGTCGAAAAATGACGGATTGTCGACGTTAAAACGGAGGAAATGGGGGGGGCAATTTTACGTTTCGTCGGGGATTCCGCGCGCAAAAAGAGCGAAAAATAACGAGAAAACGGGGGCTTTTTTCTTGATTGACGGCGGCGCTTCGGATACAATATTTCCGAAACGTCGCCCGTTTTTCATTTTAAGACGGCGTTTTTCGTTCGTTACCGTTTTTTACATCGCGGAGAAAATACGATGCAACGTTTGCGTTCTTCTTCTAACTTGTTCTCGCGACGCGGTTTCACGCTCGTCGAGCTTCTCGTCGTCATCGCGATTATCGGGATTTTGATCGGTCTTCTCTTGCCCGCCGTCCAAGCCGCTCGCGAAGCGGCGCGGCGGATGGAGTGTTCGAACAAGATGAAACAACTCGGGTTGGCGACGATGAATTACGCCGATATTAACGGCGTTCTCCCGGCGGGCGCGGTGATGCGCAATTCGAGCAGCTCGACCGCGAGCTATTGGCGCTGGTACTCGATGTGGGGCGTCTCGCTCCTCCCGTTCCTCGAACAACAGCCCGCGTTCAATATGTATTTCGGCGCCGCCGGATTGGAAAATTCGACGAAGGGCGCCGTCAACGCGTCGAACCAAGGGAAAAATAAAGAGTTGTCGCAGATGCGGATGGAAATTTACGAATGCCCGAGCGATTCCGGCGCCGGTCAGTTGCTGTCTCCGTCGACCGACGACGGACACTCGAACTATACGAAATACAATATTTACGCGACGTCGTATCGAGCGGTCGGCGGCGCGAACACCGGCGGAACCTGGTGGTGGGACGACAACGGCGCCTCGAACCGTCAAAACCTGCGCGGCGCGATTCACACCGTTCACCTTGGAACCGCGACCGGCGCCGACGGCGGCAAATATAGCCTCCGCTTCGACTCGCTCGCGTCGATCACCGACGGAACTTCGAACACCGCCGCTTTCGTCGAAAGCCATATTCCGGACGAAATGCCGCGCCGCGGAACGTTTTGGTCGGGCGTCGCCGCGAACCACATTTACACCTGCTCCCCTAAGGCCGCGACCCTTTACCGGCACCATTGGAAGCGTTGCCTCGACACGTGCGGGCTTGGTTCGCCGAACAACACCTATTTCTGCGGGCGTTCGGCGGGCGCGTACCACAGCGGCGGGATGAACGCGGCGTTTTGCGACGGTTCGGTGCGCTTCATTTCCGAAACGATCAACGTCGGCACCGGCTGGATTGGCTCCGGGAGCCCGCCCTACAACATCGGCGTTTGGGGAAACATGTGCGCGGTCGCGGACGGCCAAGTTCTCGAATCCCTTTAATCGCAACGCTTAACAATGAACGGAGTTTTTCGATGACCGATAAAAAATTCGCGCTTTTCGCGACGGCGCTTCTCGTCGCGACGTTCGGTTTCGTCGGCTGCGGCCCGCGAACGGTTCCGGTGTCCGGCAAGGTGATCGTCGACGGCGAGGCGGCGGAAAACATCCGCGTCGTCTTCCAATCGGCGGCGACGACGGCGGAGGTGCCCCCGTTGGCGACCGCGTTGACCGACGCGCAAGGCGAGTATTCGCTGCGTTTAGCGGATACGAACAAACGCGGCGCCGTTCCGGGCCCTTACGTCGTCTTCCTGACGTGGAGCGACCCGAACGCGACCGACAATCCGGTCGAAGGAGAAACGGTCGAGGTCGAATCGCCGTACAACCTCCCGCCGCGCGCCAACAGCGGCGAACTTCGCTTCGAGGTGCCGGACGGCGGAACGAGCGACGCGAACTTCGAGTTCGATTCGAGTTCCGAACCGGCGCAAGTTCCGATCGGCGTTTGAGTTAGCGCGTTTTTTCGACGTCCGGCGCTTTCCGTTGGAGAAATGGCGGAGGCGGCGGACGCCGTCGGCGCTTTTAGAAAATTTTTGAGAGAACGGCGCGCGAACGTTTAACGAAACGCGCCGTTTTATTTCTTTTAACGATAAGGAGTTCGGACGAATGTCGATTCGTTTTTCCTCGCAATTTTTAACGCGATTTTTCGTCGCCGCCGCGGCGCTCGCGCTGTTTGCGCCCACGGACGCGTCGGCGCAACGGCTCGAAAGCCGAGAGCAAACGCTTTGGGTCGAGGCGGAGAGTTTCGCCGAGCGCGGCGGTTGGGTTCTCGACACGCAGGCGATGGACGTAATGGGCTCGCCGTATTTGCTCGCGCACGGGATCGGCGTTCCGGTCGCGGACGCGAAAACGACGGTTCGTTTTCCGAAAGCCGGTCGATACAAGGTTTACGCGCGGACTCGCAACTGGGTCGCGCCTTGGCGACCGGAGGAAGCGCCGGGGACGTTCCAAATCGCCGTCGACGGGAAGAAGCTCGAAACGGTTTTCGGAACGAACGGCGCGGACTGGAGTTGGCAGGAAGGCGCAACCGTTGAAATCGCGAAAGATAAGCTCGACGTTGAAATTTCCCTTTGCGACTTGACCGGGTTCGACGGTCGGGTCGACGCGCTCGTTTTTACCGCCGACGGGTTCGTTCCGCCGGAGGAAATCGACGCGATGAAGCCGCTGCGGTTGGCGGCGCGCGGGTTGTCGGCGGAATACCGAACCGTTGAAAACGGCAAGGTTTACGACTTGGTCGTCGTCGGGGGCGGGATCGCCGGGACGTGCGCCGCGATCTCGGCGGCTCGACTCGGAGCGTCGGTCGCGTTGGTCCAAGACCGTCCGGTTCTCGGCGGGAACGGGAGCGCCGAAATCCGCGTTCACCTCAACGGTGACATTAACCTCCCGCCGTATCCGAACTTAGGGAACCTGACGCATCTCCTCGGCCCGCTCGCCGGAGGGAACGGGCGCGAAGCGGAGCATTACAAAGACCGAACGCGCTTCGAACTCGTTTCGGCGGAAAAAAATATCGACCTTTACCTGAACGTCCGCGTCAACGGCGTCGAAGCGGCGAAGAGCGAAAGCGGAAGTATCCGAATCGACGCGGTTTGCGGCGAAAACGTCGCGACCGGGGAGCGCCTCCGTTTCGTCGGCAAGACGTTCGCCGACTGCACCGGCGACGCGGTCGTCGGTTTCCTCGCGGGCGCCGATTTCCGAATGGGGCGCGAAGCGAAATCCGAATACGGCGAAGAGACCGCGCCGGAAAAAGCCGACGCGATGACGATGGGCTCGTCCGTCCAGTGGAACACCGTCGAGACGGACGGCGATTCGAGCTTTCCGGAAGTTCCTTGGGCGATTCAGTTTAGCGCGGAAACGATTCGTCCGTCGACGCACGGCGACTGGGACTGGGAAGGCGGCATGAACCTCGACCAAATCGCCGATATCGAGCGCATTCGCGACAACGGTTTGCGCGCGGCGTACGGGCACTGGTCGTATATGAAGAACAAAGCGACCGGCGACTGGGCCGCCAAGGTGAAAAATCGCAAGCTCGGTTGGGTCGCGTATGTCGCCGGGAAGCGGGAGTCGCGGCGGTTGCTTGGGGACGTCGTTTTGAAGGAGCAGGACGTTGTGAACGCGGAACCGTTCGACGACGCGTCGGTGACGACGACTTGGTCGATCGACTTGCATTATCCGGAACCGGAGAACGCTAAACACTTCCCGGGCGAGGAGTTCCGCGCTTACTGCGTCCAAACGAACATCAAGCCGTACGCGATTCCGTACCGCTGCCTTTACTCGCGCAACGTCGAAAATCTCTTTATGGCGGGACGCAATATCAGCGTGACGCACGTCGCGCTTGGGACGATTCGCGTGATGCGCACCGGCGGAATGATGGGGGAAGTCGTCGGGATGGCCGCGTCGATCTGCAAGAATCGCAACTGCTTGCCGCGCGACGTTTACGCTTCTTACCTTAACGAGCTGAAAGCGCTGATGACCGAAGGCGTCGCGCCGCCGACCGCGAAAGCGACGCGGTTCGCCCGCCCGAAATGGCTCCCGAAAGACGCGAAAAATATCGCGCCGAGCGCGAAAGTCGCCGTTTCGAGCTTGTACCAAGGCGGCCCGAATTACCCCGCGTCGGCGATAACCGACGGTAAAATCGACGTTTATAAAAACGAAGGCCGTTGGGTCAGCGACGAAGCCGAGTCGCATTGGGTCGATTTCGAGTTCGCGGAGGAAACGACCCTAGACGCAATGCGCGTCGCGAGCGGGCAAGCGTCGGCCAAAACGCCGCTGACGAAGTTCCGCCTGCAAGTCGAGCGCGACGGCGCGTTCGTCGACGTCGAAAGCGCGGCGGTCGAAAACAACGACGCGGCGGTCGTCGCGTTAAAGTTTAAACCCGTTGCCGGCAAGAAGTTCCGTCTGCAAATCGACGAAACGCCGGGGAACCTGGCGCGGCTCTGGGAAGTCGAGTTTTACAACGTTGGGAAGTAACGGCGCCGCGGTTTGCGACGTTCGTTTTCGCGCTCGTTGAATCAAAAGACGGTTCTTTGCCGTAAATGACGAAAAATAAATGTTTGCGGCAAAGAACCGTCGCCGTCAAGCGGAACGGCCCGACGCGATAATATCTTGCGCTTTTCAATTCTGCCGCGCGAATTACCGGGGACGCCGGTGTTTAAAAATTGATTTTTGTCTTGATTGGGGCTTTTATAGCGGTCGCGACGCTCCCGACGCTGAAAATCGGGGCGTTTTTTACGCAATTTTAGAATATTGTTTTTTTTTCTTGCTGCGCGCAAAAATTGCGTTATAATTAACGTTAAAACGAAATCGACGGTTGCCGAGTTCCGACTGAAAGCGGGCGAGAAACGGCGAAATTATGGTTT
Source organism: Thermoguttaceae bacterium (assembly GCA_017549085.1). Classification (GTDB taxonomy): domain Bacteria; phylum Planctomycetota; class Planctomycetia; order Pirellulales; family Thermoguttaceae; genus RUG369. Next base: position 1,142 of record JAFYVO010000219.1, on the reverse strand, counting down.
TGATGAAAAAAGGAGAAAAAAACGGCGATGGAAGCGGTAATTGCGTTTGCGCTTAACGTGTGGTTGGGCTCTTGGCTTTTAGCTTGGACGGTGGAGAAGGTGGGGAAGTGGGAATTAAAGAACGGTTGGAGCGTTTGCTTTTGCTTCATTCTCGCTAAGTTCTTAGGAATATTTTTAGGAGTGGGGTTGGCGGAAACCACAGGGAACATTGTTTTGGGGCAAATCTGCGCGGATATTGGCTTTTTGGCGCTGTTGACCTATTGCGTCTTTTGCTGGACGCCCAATAGCAACTTGAAGCGAACGTTGAAAATTATGGCGGCGTATATTCCGCTCGTTTTGGCCCTTTCGTTTGTGGTAAATTTCATGTTCGCGGAGAGGTAGGCGTTTTTTAAAAATGAGAACGACGTCGACGGTGAGACGCGGCCCGCTTCGCGGAAAAACGACCGACGCGAAAACGCGAGACGGCGCCGGGACGGCGCGGCGACGTAAAATCGCTCTTGAAACAAGCCGGAAAAATCGTTATTATCGGCCCGTCGTTCGGACGTTCTAACGAGCGGACGGACGGCGACGTCGCTCGGTTTGCCCGGCTTTCCCGTTTTGCCTATTTGTCCGTTTTTCGTCGTCCTTTTCCTTTATGTCGGCTCTTTTACTCCTTCCGCTCGCCGCGACTTCGGTCGGCGGCGCGATCGCGCTCGGGGCGCTTTTTCATTACTTCAACGGTTCGAACGGCGGCGCTCGACGGCTAACGCCCGAGCTTTCGTCGTTGGGCGAATCGGCGCAAGTCGTCGAAACGGCGGAAGTTAGCGCGCTGGAAAAAACGGTTCGCGAAGAGCGGGAGCGTTCCGAGCGAGCGGTCGCCGAGTTGGAGCGCCGACGTCGGGAACTCGCCGACTTTTACGTTCGCGCCAACGCCGAACTCGAAGCGCGTCGGGCGACGCTCGAAACGCTGACCGCGCAAGCGACCGAAGCCGCCGCGACGTTGGGGCGCGTCTTGGACTCCTTTTCGACCGCTTTCGGCGCGTCGCCGGAAAACGGAACGTCGCGAGAAACGCCGCGACGCAACCGTCCGACTTCCAAACGGTTAACGCCGTCGGCCGTCGAGGCGCGACGGGCGGCGGACGCGTTCGAACCGCTCTTCGAGT
>JAFYVO010000218.1 GCA_017549085.1 Thermoguttaceae bacterium | reverse complement strand
GCGACGGGTGAACGACCATATTCGACGGCTTGTTAATGACCGCCATATCGTCGTCTTCGTACAACACGTCGAGCGGAATGTCCTCCGGAATCGGCGACTCGCGCGGCGGTTCGACGAGGCGAAACGTAACGACGGAGCCCGGTTTCAGGCGGAAAGACGGCTTCCCGTGTTTCCCGTCGACCGCGACGCCGTCCGCCGCTTGAATCGCTTTGCGGAGCAAAACGCGGCTGTACTGCGGGAACTTCGCGGCGAGGAAAAGGTCGAGCCGCCAACCGGCCTCGGCGTCGGAAACGACGCGGGTCGCGACTTCGCCCGGCTTTTCGGTCGCGGGCGTCCAAAGTTCGACGTCGGCGGGCGCCTCCAATTCGTCGAGCGGTTCGAGTTCGTCGAGCGGTTCCATTTCCGGACGTTCGGCGTCGGACATAAATCGTTCTCCCAAACGGGGTTAAATTTCGCTTAATAGGGCGTTTTCTTTAAGTCGGCGAAAAGGGCGACGCGGTTTCGGGCCGCCCCTTCCGGAGTCGCGATTACAAACCGAGGCGTTCTTTCCAAGCGTCGATTTGGAAACGGACTTGATCCGGCGCGGTCGAACCGTAGCTCTTCATCGCCTTGACCGCGTTGGCGGCGCCGAGGTAATTATAGACTTCTTCGTCGACGGCGTCGCAGATTTCGCGCATTTCGGCGAGCGAAAGTTCGGCGAGCGCGCGACCGGAGTCGAGCCCGATACGCACCAAGCGCCCGACGACGCCGTGCGCGGAGCGTTGCGGAACGCCGCGTCGAATCAGGTACTCCATCAAGCTCGTCGCGTCGAGGTGGCCGCGTTCGATACGGGCGGCGATCGACTCGCGCTTCAACGTCGTTCCGGCGACGAGCGGCGCGGCGAGGGCCAACGACGCTTCGACCGTGTCGAAGGAGTCGAAAATCGGCTCTTTGTCTTCTTGCAGGTCGCGGTTGTACGCGAGCGGCAGGCCCTTCGTCAAGACGAGGAGCGACTGCAAGTTGCCGATGACGCGCGCCGTCTTCCCGCGAATAAGTTCCAGCGTGTCCGGATTGACCTTTTGCGGCATAATCGACGAACCGGTGCAGAACGTTTGCGGGAGTTGCAGGAAGTCGAATTCGACCGTCGAGTGCCAAATCCAGTCTTCGGCCCAACCGCTGAGGTGAATCGCGATTTGCGCCATATCGAACGCGAACTCGGCGGCGAAGTCGCGGTCGCTCGAAACGTCGACGCTGTTCGCGGCGATCGATTCAAATCCGAGATATTCGGCGGTTTTCGTTCGGTCGATCGGCAAGCTCGTTCCGGCGCAGGCGGCGGCGCCGAGCCCCATCGAGTTGACGCGTTTGCGGCAGTCGGCCAAGCGCTCGCGGTCGCGTTGGAGTTTTTCGACATACGCCAACCAAATGTGCGGCGCCAAAACCGGTTGCGCGCGCTGCGTGTGCGTGTACGCCGGAACGACGACGTCGAAATCGCCGTCGCAACGCCCGACAAACGCCCGTTGCAGGTTGGCGAGGAGAACGTCGAGACGATCGATCGCGTCGCGAATCCAAAGACGGAAGTCGGTCGAAACTTGGTCGTTGCGGCTGCGCGCGGTGTGGAGCTTGCGCCCGACGTCGCCGATTTTCTCGATCAACGCCCCTTCGACGTGCATGTGAATGTCTTCTTTCGAAATCGAGTATTCGAAATCGCCCTTGACGATGCGTTCCTCGATCGCCGTCAGTTCGCGCTCGATGGCGGCGAACTCGTCCGCCGTCAGAATCCCGACGTCGGCGAGCATGCGAGCGTGCGCGATAGAACCGCGAATATCTTGCTCGTGCATACGACTGTCGAAACTAATGCTTTCGGAAAATTTTTCCATTCGGGAGTCGGTCGCTTCGGTGAAGACGCCCCCCCAAGCCTTGGCGGGTTTGCCGGTCGATTCGCTCATTTTTTCGCCGTTTCTAACCGTTTTTCGTTTGTTTTCGTTAAATTTGCCAATAAATTTTTATACGCCGCTTTTCCGCCGCGCTCAATCGAGCGGAACGACTTCGAAGTTCTCCGGAAGGCGAACAAAACACGCGCCCCAAGAGAGCCCGACGCCGAACCCGACCAACAACGCGACCGACCCCGGTTTCAACATTCCGTCGCGAACCGCGTCGATTATCGCGATCGGCACGCTGCTCGAAACGGTGTTGCCGCGCTCCGCCATGTCGTTGAAAAAGCGCGCTTCGTCGAGTTCGCAAAGGTCGCGCAGACGGTCGAGCATGAACTTGTTCGCTTGGTGGAACACGAACGCGTCGATTTCGACGCCGCGCTTTTCGGCCTCCGCGACGAGCCGCTTCGTCAACGCCGGAACGACGTCGATCGAAAAGTTGAAAATACCGGGCCCGTTCATGAAGAGTTCGTCTTCCGAACGGAAACCGCCGAACGCGTCGACCGCCGGAATCGCCGTTTCGGGCGTCGACTTTTTCCGCGCCGCGCCCGCCGGAACGATCAACATCTCCGCGCCGGAACCGTCCGTTCCGAACTCGAACGGGCCGACCGTCGGCGCTCCGCCCCAAACGTCGTTCGTCGACGCGTCGACTTCGACCGCTTCGAGAAGCGTCGCGGCGGCGCCGTCGCCGAACAGCGGACGCGTCGCTCGGTCTTCGGCGTTAATGTATTTCGAGTAAGTTTCGGCGGTTACGAAGAGAACCTTCTTCGCCGCGCCGGACTCGATCAACCCCTTGCAAACGGAGAGGCCGTACGGGTACCCGCTGCAGCCGAGGTTCATGTCGAACGCGCCGCACTCGCGCCGCAATCCGAGGCGATGCTGCATCACGCACGCGGACGACGGCAAAAAGTAATCGGGCGACTGAGTGCAAAAAACGACGAAATCGATTTCGTCCGGCGTCGCGATTCCGGCTTCGAAAAGCCGCTCCGCCGCCCGGACGCCGAGATCGAGCGCCGTTTCGTTTTCCGCCGCTATCGGCCGCGCCGCGATCCCGAGCTTGCGCCGAATCTTCTCCTCCGTCCAAAAGGGGAAAACTCGCGCCAACTCGCGATTGTCCAAGCGACCGTCGGGAAGGCTCGCGGCAATCCCTCTAATTTGCGCAACTTTCACAACAACTCTCAACGCGAAAAATCGCTCGACGCGCTTTCGAACGCCGTTTTCCGCCGCTTTCTAAAAAACGACGCGAAACGACGCTCCGCAAAGCGCGAAAATGTTAATTTGTCGAGGTCGAAAACGCCGACGTCGCCTCAAACGCGCCGCCGACGTTCTCGCAACCGTTAAAACGCGACGTCCGAAATCACTTCTCGGCGTCCGCGTCCGGTTGAACGCGTCCGAAGAATTGCGCCAAGTCGCTGAAGCTGCGCATCGCCTCTTTCCCGGACTTCATCTCGTCGGAAATCGGCTTGATTTTCTTGTTTTTCGGCGCGGCTACGACGCGAGGCGCGCGTTCGGAGCGTTCGTCGCGACCGCGGCCCCGACGGTTCCCTTCCGGACGTTCGCCGCGTTCGGTTCGTTCGCCCCGTTCGCGACGCGGGCGACGTTCTTCGCCGTCGCGTTCGCGGCGCGGACGACGTTCGGCGGCGCCTTCGGAAGCGGTTCCGGCGTTGGCGTTTTCGTCGCGACGCGGACGACGCGGGCCGTCTTGACGACGTTCGCGAACCGTTCCGGGCGCCAGCGTCGTCAGCGAGACGCGGCGGCGTTTCGGGTCGACTTCAAGCACCCAAACCTTCAAGACGTCGCCGACCGCGACCTTTTGGTGCGCGTCGCGGACGTAAGAGTCGCCGAGTTGGCTGATGTGAACGAGGCCGGATTCGTGAAGCCCGACGTCGACGAAGGCGCCGAAATCGACGACGTTCAAGACGACGCCGGTCAGCTCCATCCCCGGTTGCAGGTCTTCCATTTTGAGGACGCCCTTCTTGAAAATCGGGCCCGGGAGCGATTCGCGCGGGTCGAGGCCCGGACGAACGAATTGCTCGAGCAGGTCGGCGACGGCGAGCGGCCCGGCGCCAAACTCTTCCGCGAGCGCGGCGGCGTCGGTCGCTTTGATCGCTTCGGCCAATTCGGCGACGCGAGCCGGAACGCGCAGATCGTCGGTCGTGAAGCCGAGTTTTTCAAGGATTTTCGTCGCGAGCTCGTAACTTTCCGGGTGAATCCAAGTCGCGTCGAGCGGGTTGTCGCCGTCGACGATCTTCAGGAACCCGGCGCAGTGCGAGAAGGCCGTTTCGCCGAGCCCGGAGATTTCCTTCAATTCTTCGCGGCGACGGTACGGGCCATTGGCGACGCGGCGCTCGTAAACGCGCTTGGCCGTCAATTGGTTGAGCCCGGCGACGTAACGCAAAATCGCCGGCGTCGCGGCGTTCAGGTCGACGCCGACGCGGTTGACGCAGGACGCGACGACGTTCGTCAGCGCGTCTTTGAGCGCCTTCGACTTAACGTCGTGTTGGTACATCCCGACGCCGAGGCGTTCCGCGTCGATCTTAACAAGTTCGTTCAACGGGTTTTGCAGACGGCGACCGATCGACGCGGCCCCGCGAACCAACGGGTCGTAGTTCGGGAACTCGTCTTTCGCGACTTGGCTCGTCGAGTAAACGCTCGCGCCCGCTTCGTTGACGACGATGTAAGCGACGTCCGCGTCGGCGAACTTTTCTTCGATGATCTTCGCGACGAAGTGTTCGGCTTCGCGGCAGCCGGTGCCGTTCCCGATCGCGAAAACGCTCAGCTTGTACTTTTCGACGAACTCGACGATTTTCGCGCTCGCGGCGGCGCGGCGTTCGGCGTTTCCTTGGAGGAAGACGGCGTCGAAGTCGAGGACGTTCCCGAATTCGTCGAGCGCGACGAGTTTGCAACCGTTTTTGAAGCCCGGGTCGAGCGCCAAAACGTGGCGACGGTTCAACGGACGTTGCATCAAAAGGTTGCGCAGGTTCTTCGCAAAGACCGAAACGGCTTGTTCTTCGGCGCGGTCGGTCAGTTCGCGGCGCGCTTCGCGTTCGAGCGACGGAGCGGCCAAGCGGACGACGGCGTCGTCGGCGCAAGCGTTCAGGAAGTCGGCGAACGGACGCCCTTCGGCGACGAGCGTTTCGCGGGCGATCGCTTTGAGTTGGTCGACGTCGACGTCCAATTTGACCGAAATGATCTTCGCGTTTTCGCCGCGATTGAGCGCGAGCGCGCGGTGCGGCGGGCAGGAGCGCAGGTCGAACGACGCGTCGAAGTAGTCGACGAATTGCTTTTCGAGCTGTTCCGCTTGTTGTTCTTTGAACGTCTTCTTTTTCTTCTTTTTGTCGGCTTTCGCGGCGGCTTCCTTCGCTTGCGCGTCGGTCGTTTCGGCGGCGGCTTCGACGGTTTCGGTTTCTTCGACCGGCGTTTCGACGGCTTCTTCCGCGACCGGTTCGACCGGCGCTTCGGTCGCTTCCTCGACGACGGCTTCCGCGGCGGCGCCCTTCAACGCTTCTTCGACGGTCGCGACGCCCTTTTCCGCGTCGACGAACGGCGCGGCGAGCGCGTTCAAGTCGGCGGATTCGTCGGCGGCGTTCAAAATCGCGGCGGCGAGCGGTTCGAGCCCTTTGTCGCGGGCGGCTTGCGCCAACGTTTGACGCTTCGACTTGAACGGCAGGTAGAGGTCGTCCAAACGGCGAGCGGTGCGGGCTTCGCGAATCTTTTGCTCAAGTTCCGGCGTCAATTTGCCTTGCGCTTCGATCGTTTTCAGGAACGAAAGTTTGCGGTCGGTCAACTGACGTTGCTTTTGATACGCCGCGGCGACTTTCGCGACGCCGTCTTCGCTCAAATTCTTCGTTTGGTCCTTGCGATAACGCGCGATGAAGGGAACGGGATACCCTTCTTCCAACAAGGCGACCGTCGCTTCGACTTGGTCGAGCGGCAGTTCGAGTTCGCGAGCGAGAAAAACGGGATTGACAATAATAGGTTCGGTCATAGCGCCGCGTCCGTCAATAATATTATATAGGGAGTATAGGTCGAGCGGAGCCGACGAATCGGGGCTCGAGCCGGTTTAACCAGTTCCGACGTCGCGTCGGAAACGCTTCGGTCGCGCGTCGGCGTTCGTCGAGCGATCTCGGCGAAGCGTCGTCGCCGTTCGTTTCCGTCGAAAAGGTCGAAAAACGGAACGCGGCGAACAAAAAATTGGCGACCATTCTAAAATCTAAAAGAATTTGCGGCGTTTGTCAAGGGAAGTCGGCGTTTTCTCGACAAAAAGTTTTCCGGCGTCGGCGTTCCATCTTCTCCATTTTCACCATCTTGACTCATTAAAGAAATTAAAAAGAAGAAGCGCGTCCTCCCCCCTGTCGCGCTTTTGAAAAAGGAGTAAAATGGAATCGAGTATAGATAACGAACGCTCCGGTCGAGCGACGACGCCCGCCGCTCCCGGTCTCGTTCGCGCAAGCCGACGACGGAAAACCGCCGCTTCGGTCTCCGTTCCACTTCGACGACGAGGATATCGATTCCCATGGAAGAACGCGTTTACAATTTCTCCGCCGGTCCGGCCGTTTTGCCGCTTTCCGTTTTGAAAAAGGCCCAAGAAGATCTCCTTTGCCTCCCCGGTTGCGGCGCCTCGATTCTTGAAATCAGCCACCGCTCGAAGCAATTCGGCGAAATCCTCGCGCAAACGAAAGCGAACGTCCGCGAACTCCTGAACGTTCCGGAAAACTACAAAATTATGTTCCTGCAAGGCGGCTCGATCACGCAATTCGCGCTCCTTCCGATGAATATCATCCGCAACACGAACAAAGTCGGCGACTACATTGTCACCGGGACGTGGAGCAAGAAAGCCGCGTCGGAAGCGAAGACGCAAGGCAAAGTTAACGTGATTTGGAACGGTCAAGACGAAAAATTCGTCCGCAAACCGAGCGACGCGGAACTCCAAACGTCGGAAAACGCCGCGTACTGCTACTACTGCGCGAACGAAACGATCGAAGGGATTCAATTCCCGACCGAGCCGAACGTTTCGGTTCCGTTGATCTGCGACGCGTCGAGCGAAATCTTCAGCCGTCCGGTTCAAATGGACAAATACGGCGTCTTGTTCGCTTGCGCTCAAAAGAACGCGGGCCCGGCGGGCGTCACGCTCGTCATTATGCGCGACGACTTCGTCGAAATGAGCGGCGACGACCTCCCGTGCATGCTCTCGTACAAGCAACTCGCGGACAAAGACTCGATGCTGAACACGCCGCCGACCTTCGGCATTTACATTATGAAGCTCGTCACCGACTGGCTCAAAGAAGAAGGCGGTTTGGAAGTGATGCGTCAAAAGAACGTCGAAAAGGCGCAGCTCCTTTACGACGCGATCGACGCTTCGAACGGTTTCTACTATGTCCAAGGGAACAAAGAGTTCCGTTCGTTTATGAACGTTTCGTTCCGCCTCCCGACGGAAGAACTTGACAAGAAATTCCAAGAAGAAGCGAAGGCGTTCAAACTGGCGAGCCTCGGCGGCCACCGCAGTGTCGGCGGCGAACGCGCCTCGATCTACAACGCCATGCCGCGCGAAGGCGTCGTCGCTCTCCGCGACTTTATGGT
>JAFYVO010000217.1 GCA_017549085.1 Thermoguttaceae bacterium | reverse complement strand
CGATCGGCTCTTCTCGCGGCGTTCGGGTCGACGCGGACAACTTCGGTCGCGTTTGCGCGGAGAAGACGGTCTTTTGGGGCGAAGGCGGTTTGGAAACGTCGCCGAGCGTCGCTCGCGGGGCGATGAAGACGCGCGTCAACGGCGTCGATTCGGACCGTTTTATGCCGTTGGGCGGGGTCGTCGTGCAAAACAAAGTCGCGAAAGAAGTGCCGAAAGCGGAGCAGGAGTCGGCGGCTCGTATGAGCGCCCGCGTCGCGACGCAGCTCGACGAAGAGGCGAACCGTCAAATCGTCGAATTTAACCGTCGTTGGGCGCGCACTCGCAACGCCGCGTCGCCGGAAAAGCGTTCCGTGCGAGGCGTCGCGTCGCGAACCGACGAAGAGCGGCTCTATTTCTCCTGCTTGGTGGGGCGCGAAAGTCAGTTGGCGTCGCCGAACGACGCGCTCGCCGCTTGGCTTCGCGTCGTCGACCAACGCAAACGCGCCGAAGAAACGGCGTTGAGCGCCGACGAAGAACCGCGTCCGGCGACCGTCGCAAAACGGTATTCGGGTTCCGCCGAGCGCGACCGCGTCGCGGAGGACGCTCGCGGTTCCGTCTCTTTCCGAGCGCATCAGAGCGCGCCGAACAATGTCGCGTTCGTCGCCTTGGCCGGTTTGGCGTTTAACGGCGGCGATATGGGCGAAGCGTTGCTCGCGCGTTTTCCGGGCGTCGATCCCGTCGACGCGAACGAGTTCTTGAGCCGTTATCAAGCGAATAAAAAAGCGGAAACGCGCGACCCGGCGGACGAAAAACTCGTCTATCAGTTTGCGCAAGACCGTCCTTTCTCCGTCCGCTTCGCCGACGATAAAATTATTACCCGACTTCGTTTCGATTCGTTTGAGCGCGACGGGCGGGTTTGGCGCGGTTTGGAAATTCGCTTTGTCTATAGCGTCGAGGAGGAAAACGGGAGCTTCGCGTTCCGTCGCGAGTCGATCGACGCGATTCCGCTGGGGCTCGACGAGTCGGCTCCGATTCCGGCGCGCTTTCAGGCTTTCCGAAGCCTCGTCTTGAAGTTGCTCGACGACGTCGTTCTCGATCGGTACGTCGTCGACGAACTGCCGATCGTCGATTGGGGAACGAACGAAACGCTGGGCTATTTGAAGCCGATTTCGATGAGCGCGAAGGACGGTTGGTTTGAGTCGCGTTTTTCGTTCCGCGAAAAAGAAAAAACGAAGTAAATTGTCTTTCTGTTTGAGAAAATGATTAACGAACGGTCGTCGGTTGAAGAAAAATCGGCGGCCGTTCGTTTTTTTTACGTCGCGATTTTGGCGCGAAGTCGGGGCGGCGCGACGCTTCTTGGGATCGGTCTTGGTTTGCCTATTTTAACAAGATTGGCTTGCTTGCCTAATTTGCTTTACCGCTCTTTTTTTAACAATCCGGTTAAGCCTTTTGAAGACGATAATCGGAATTCTATATTCGACAAATACGGAGGAAAAGTTGTGAAAATTTTTGAAAAAAGCGTCTTTTTGGTTGTAAAATTTGACAATTTCGGGTAAACTAGTGTAGAGTCCGGAATATCCGTTTTTATTTTGGGAGCTGTAAAGAGGCGCGGATTAGGTAAACTGGAGAGAAAAAACGGCGCGAAACGAAGAAGACGTTTACGCGTCGTCCCTCGGTTTGTCGAACGTTCGAGCGTTTTCCGCGTCGATAAAGGCTAAGAGGCTCGTTCGGCGAGTTTCCCAAATAATAAGCGACATTCGCGTTTTTCCGTTGAGCGTCTTTCCGAACCGCGGTTGGATTCCCCCTTGAGTCGTCCGACGACGAGGGGCCTTTCCGAGCGGCGACGAGCGAGACGGCTGGTTCGCCGATTTTAGCGGCCCGCCTCTTGACGCGTCAGGAGGCGGTTCGCGCGAAAGGCTTCGCGACGTCGGATTCGGACGCGACGGAAAATTAAGGAAGACGTTCGGAAGTTTTGCGCTTGTCCGTCCGCGAAACGACCGAAAAGCGTCCCTGCGCGACGCGTAAACGTTATATACATTGTCCAGGAGAAGAAGATGCGTTTATTCAATCGATTGAGCGACAAATCGCGGTCGAACGACAACCAAGAAAAGAAAGGCTTTCGCGGGCGAAAAAGCGACGAGGGGAAACGCCGCGAGGGCGTCGCGGGGTCGCTGAGTCCTCGCAAACTTGGGATGGAAAACTTGGAAGAGCGTCAGCTCCTGTCGGTTAATCCGATCGGGAACTCCGAATACGACGATATTCGCAACGCTTACGCCGACCTTGAACTCCCGAGTTCGCTGTCGCAAATCAACGTGATCGAGCTGACCGACCTGAACGCCGCAGCGCTGCAAAAAGCCGTCGACTTGGCCGCTCGCACGACCGCCGACGATTTGATTCTTCTCCGCACGACCGCCGACGATTACGTCGTCGACCTCGAATCGACCGCGATCAACGTCAATATCGACTCCGAAAAATACGGTTCGCTGACGATTCTCGGCGCCGGCGAACAAGCCTTGACGATCGAAACGAACGACGTCAACGCCTTCACGGTTCTGAACGGCGACGTTAAACTCGGCGGCGCGGTTCTCTACAATTACTCGACGAACTACGCCGGTCAAGCGATCGTCGAATCGCCGGACGCGAACGTCAAGCTCTCGTCGTCCCTCGTGATGGTCGACCAAGCGACGACGACCGACGAAAACGGCGTCGCGAAAACGTCGTATCTCGTCGACGCCGCGATGACCGAAGAACAAGCGGCGGAATACGGCGTCTCGAACGCGACCGCCGTCAGCGAACTCCGCGTCGAAACCGTTACCGGCGACTACAACAACGTTCGCAACCAAATCCACGCGACCCTTCGCGAGCAATACCACTACTTCGGTTACAATCCGGCCGAATATCGCGCCGTCGGTTCCAATCAAATTTACGACGCCGAAGCGAACGGCGCCGCCGGTTGGGTCGGCACGGTCGCGAACATGATGGCGTACACCGGTTGGGCGCAAGAAGCCGGGTTCTCGACGCGTATGACGATGGCGGACGGTTCGATCGTTACGTTTGAATCGGTCGAAGACGCGGTCGCCGAATATCTCCGCACGGGGTACCTTGACAGCGGCAACACGGGGTTCAACTGCTCGCAAATTCTCGATTACCTCTTTAGCGGGGACGACTCCGGGCTCGCGGGGAACACGAACCAAGTCGAAGGCGGCGGCTTCTTTATGGATATCGACTTCTCGAAGGTCGGCGGCTACGTGCCGACGAGCGACGCGATGATCGACGATATGCTCCGCTTGCTCCGCGACGGCAACGCCGTTACGATCGAGGTCGTTACGCGCGACAACCACGGCAACAGCTGGCGCGAATACGTCTCCGTCTGGGGGTACTACTACAATCCGGACTCGCGCGACAGCGCCCCCGGCACGTCGAACAACTCGGCGGACTACGTCGGTCTTATCTGCTCGAACCCGACGAAAACGACCGTCCAATACGAGGTTACGGACAATCACTACAACCATCCGGACTACACGGATCCGATCACGAATACGATGACGCACTACGACGACGTCGACACGAACGACGGCGCCAACACGTATCATACGTATTTGCTCGAACGTTCCGGCTCCTCGTGGCGTTTGGCGACCTCGCCGCGCACCTATCTCAATAATCAAGGCGCCGTTCAAAACGCTCGCAATTTGCCGGAAGGGTTCTCGTACTTCGGAACGTACCAAAACACTTCCAACACGACCTACACGTCGGAAATCGTCGGCTTCACGTGGTTGCAACAATATACCGCGAAGATGAACGAAGCGCCGGTTACCGAAAACGCGACCCTTTCGCTCGAAAGTATGCCGGGGAATACGCAAAACGTTATTTACCTGCACTTCGCGGGCGCGGAGGGCGGTTGGACGCCCGAAACTCACCCGGCTCTCGACCTCGACGGTTCGGCCGGTTACGGTATTTCCGAACTGAAAATGATTCAGGAAGTTTGGGCTCGCGTCGCGGAAGACTACGCGCCGTTCAACGTCAACGTTACGACGAGTCAAGCCGTTTTTGACGCCGCGACGAACGCGATTCGCGTTGTTATCGGCGGTCATAGCGATTCTCGCGGCGGCGTCGCTTACGTGAATTCGTTTGGCGCCGATAAGCAAGACTGCTATGTCTTCCCGCGCGCTCTTGGGCTCTCGGCGAAAAACATCGCGGAAGCTGTTGCGCACGAAGTCGGGCACACGATGGGGTTGAGCCACGACGGTTACGAACACAACGAATACTACGGCGGGAACGGAACCTGGGCCCCGATTATGGGGACCGGCTACAGCGCGCCGATGACGCAATGGAGCGACGGCTCCTACGTCAACGCGACGCAAATGCAAGACGACGTCGCGATCATCGCGGCGAAAGTTGGTTATCGCAACGACGACTTCGGCGATACGACCGACGTCGCGGAAAAACTCGAAAACCACTACGTCGACATTAATATTAATAACTACGATCCGACGGCCGGTACGTACACGGTCGACGGCGTTATTAGCGACCGCGACGACTACGACCTCTTCTCGTTCGTTTCTTACGGCGGTTCTTACGTCGTCGACGTCGTCGGCGCCGGCGCGGACCACCGCTTCATCGATAGCGATTTCAGCTGGAACTACATTCGCCACGACGACGTCGAAAACGCCGTCTTCGCCGGTAAATATTACGCGCAGTCCTACGACTACACGAACTTGAACGTTAAGGTCGAGCTTCTCGACGAGAACGGCGAAATCGTTCTCCTCGATATGAACGGCAAGATTCAAAAGCTCGGTTACGGCGAATCGATCGTTCTGTCGGACAACTACTACTATTACGTCGTCGACCAATTCGGTAAGAAGGTCTACAACGCCGACGGTTCGCTCAAAGAAGGGTATCAAGCCGTCGACGACTCCGTCTTCACGACCTTCTCGCACTTTGTTACGCCGGAACTCGAAGCGGGTAAAACGTATTACATTAGCGTTACCGGCGTCGGGCAAGGGAACGACGCGACGAACGGTTACTCCGACTACGGCTCCTTGGGGCAATACACCCTGTCGATGCACGAAAGTTACGAAAACTTCTACGTCGACGACGTGCGTATGGACGTCGAGTCGCTCGGATACGAAACCGGCGTCGACAACGTCTTGAACTGGCAAGAAGCGTTTGTGTACAGCGGTCGCCGCCTCGAAGACGGTTCCCGTTTCTTGGGGAACACGCTGACCTTCGACGCGTCCCTCTCCGGTCAAACGCTCGACCTGCGCGAAACGCTCCGCTTCACCTTCTCGCGCGGGATCGTCGACCAACCGTTCGCCGAAAAACGCTTCGTTCTCGACGCGACCGCCGCTTGGGACGCCGACAACGATCGTCCGGGCATTACGCTTGACGCGAACGAAAAATTCCGCGTGATGTACGTCGACAACACGACCGTCGAACTTTACGGTTTCGTCTTCACCGGCGGCGTCGCGGAATCGAACGTCAACGGCCAACAAAGCGCCGGGGGCGGTATCTACAACCACTACGGTTGGCTCACGATCGGCGACAGCGTGATCGCCGGGAACCGCGCGTCGAAAGCGGGGGGCGGTATTTACAACTCCGGCGGCGAATACGAAGACAACTCGCAACACGACGGTTGGCTCTATCTTGTTAACACGTCGATCGTTGGGAACGTCGTTACCGGCGAAAACTCCATCGGCGGCGGTTTCTACAACGAGTCCGGCGGCGTCGCGACCCTTGTGAACGTTACGATCGCCGGGAACACGGCGGACTACTCCGGCGGCGGTATGCAAAACGCCGGTCGCGTCTACCTTTACAACTCGATTATCGCGAAAAACCAAGCGACCTACGGCGCCGACGTTTACACGCAACGGGGTAAAAATACGTACGCCTATAACTCGATTATCGGCGACGAATCCCGCAATAAGAACTACTCGGCCTACCAAAACGGGACCAACACGACCAACCGCGGCGGTTCGCTCATCGGCACGTCGAACGGCACCAACGTCGCCGCGTCGGTTACGACCTACGACCCGAAATTCGTCAGCTACCGCGAATACGACCTGACCAATTGGTCGAGCGAACTTTGGAAGTCGTGGAACCTCCGTCTCCAAGGCGACTCCCTCGCCGTCGACCGCGGGAACGACGCGAATCTCGCGAACAATCTCGACTTCGGAACCGGTTACGTTTCGAGCGCTTACAACCGTTGGAATCAAAACCGTTACTTCGGTTCGAAAGATTATCAAACCGACCTCGCCGGACAACCGCGCTTTGAAGGCGCCTCCGTCGACGCGGGCGCTTACGAAGTTCTCGGCAAGGCCGACCTGACCGAATTCGTCCCGACCGCCGCCGGCTCCGACGTCGTCAACGACTGGGAAAGCTCGATCGTTATTTCGCGCGCCGAAGACGACCAAACCGGTTCCATCGCGCCGTTCCTCGTCGACGAAAACCTCTTCCTGAACCTGTCGTTCATCAACCAAGGGGCCGCGATTAAAGACGGTTTCGAAACGACGGTTTACATGTGGAAGCACGATCCGAAGGCTTCGACGAAAGAACAAATGTTCGCCGAATCGAAGATCGGTTCCAACGAACTCGCGTTGATGAAGATCCGCGTCGATTTCGCCGACGGCGTTTCGATGCCGGGCGCTTCCGCCAACGCGGTCGCGACGATTACCGCGACGAACTTGGCGACCGGCGAAGTTCAAACGTTCGAATACGACGGCGTGAACAGCTACGTCGCCCTGACGAACGTCAAACTCGGCTCGATCGAAGAAATTATTAGCGGTTTCGTCGCCAACGGCGCGCTCGAAGCGCAAAACGAAGAAGGTTACTACGTCTTCGGTTACCAACTCGACTCCGGCGCCGCGCTCGACGAATACTCCGAAACGAACAACTTCTACCTGACTTCGTCGTACTTCGACGTCGTCGAGTCGCCGGTTTCGGTCAACAACTCCATCGTCGTTACGACGACGGAAGACGTCGTCGACGCTTACGACGGCGAGATTTCGTTGCGCGAAGCGGTCGAAATTTACGCGGGCAGCTTCTACTATCGCGAAGTCGCTTTGCCGGAAGGCGCGACCTTCGAGTCGAACGGCGTCGTTTACACCGTCAAAGACGGCAAGTTCTACGTCGACGCCTCGACCGACTACCGCGTCTATCCGGGCGAATCCTTCTTCTTCGTCGAAACGACGCCGGAAACGATCGTTTGGAACGCCGAACAAAACGCTTACGTCGACGCCGAAGGGAACGTCGCCGCGTTGGCCGACGGTAATAAAGCGACCTTCGAACTCGCCGGAGCGACCGTCGAAGCGCAATGGAACGTCGTCGAAAACGCTTGGGTCGACGCCGAAGGGAACCTGATCGCCGTCGCCGACGTCGCCGAAGCGACTTGGAGTCGCGAAACGGTCGTTACGGTCGTTTACGCCGAAGACGTTTACTTCGACGCGAACAACCAAGCGGTCGCCGTTCCGAACGGTTCGAAAGCCGAAATCAACGGCGTCGCGGTCGAAATGATCGACGGCGTTTGGACGAGCGTTTCGCAAAAGACCTACGACCGCGACGCGATCCAAGCGATGGGGAACTTCTTCCTCGCCGACGGAACGGAAGTCGCCGTCGTCAACGGCGTTTTCCGTCGCGTCGCCACGAACGACGTCGCCGTCGTCTTGGACGGTTCGAACGTTGCGCTCGCCAACGGCGAAAGCGCGGTTTACGACGCGGCCAAGGGCGTCTTCGTCGTTACGACGACCGTCGAATACCCGATGAACGAAGGTTCGAAGATCGTCGTCGACGGCGTCGAGCTGACCTTCGTCGAGCGCGCTTACGTCGACTCCGCCGACTACCGTTACTATCTGACCGACGGCGTCGTCGTTACGCTCGCCAACGGGTACGAAGTCGAGTACAACGCCCGCCGCGACGCGTTCGTCTTCAAGAGCGAAAACCTCGCCGGCAAGATCGACGCCGGCGCGACGATCGTTTGGGAAGGCGAAACCTACGCTTACAAAGCGGGCGTCGCGATCGTTCAAAAGGTTTCCCGCGAAACGAACGCCGTCGTTTTCGACGCGTCGCTCGACGGGCAAACCTTCGTTCTGACGCAAGGCGAATTGACGTTGACGACCTCCTTCACGCTCGACTGCGTCGATCCGGACGGCGCCCTCCTCGACCTGACGATTCAAGGCGTCAACTCGCGCCTCTTCACCGTCGAAAGCGGAGCTTCCGTCGAAATCAAGAACTTCAAGTTGGCGAACTCGTCGTCTTCGCAAGACGGCGGCGTCGTTTACAATAAGGGAACGCTGACGATCGACGCGGTCGCCTTCTCCGGCAACGAGTCGAACGGCGGCGTCGGCGGCGCGATTTACAACGCTTCCGGCGCGAACCTGAGCGTCGTTAACTCGACCTTCTCCGGCGACTCCGCTCGCGACGGCGCGTCGATTTACAACGCCGGTTACGCGACGATTCAAGACTCGACGTTCGACGCGACCGGCGAATTCGGGAACGGCGTTCTTTACAACGTTGGAACGCTCGTCGTCGACAATACGCAATTCAACGGCGGCTCGACCGCTTCGATGGGCGGCGCGCTTTACAACGCCGGGACCGCCGACGTTTCGAACTCGACCTTCGCCGGAACTTCGGCCTTGAGCGGCGGCGCGATTTACAACGCCGCGAAGGGAACGCTCCGCGTCGCGGATACCGATTTCACCGGCGTTTCCGCGAGTTCGGCGGGGGGCGCGATTTACAACGTTGGGAACGCGACGATCGTCGGCGGCGCGTTCGTCGGCGCTTCCGCGAATTCGGCGGGCGGCGCGATTTACAACGAAAACGTCGCGACGATTTCCGGAACGTTCTTCGCCGGTAACGCCGCGGCGGACGGCGGCGCGATTTACTCGACCGGCTTGATGAAACTGACCGGCGTCGAAATTGTCGGTTCGGAGGCGGAACGCGGCGCGGCGATTTACTCGTCCGGAACGCTGAACGTTTCGAACTCGCTGATCGCGAAGAACGTCGCGACCGGTCTCGGCGGCGCGATTTACAACGCCGGAACCGCGAACCTGACGAACGCGACGATCGCCGACAACGTCGCCGCCGACGGCGCCGGTCTCTACAACGTCGGAACCGCGACGGTCGACAACACGATCCTCGCCGGCAATAAAGCGACCGCCGCCAACGCGAAAGGCTTCGACCTTTACACGGCTTCCGGCGCGAAAACGACGCTCCGTTCCTCGCTTCTCGGCAACGTCGCGCAATACGGCGACAAAGCGTTCGACCTCGACGCGGCTTACCGCTCCTTCCTCGGCGTCGACCCGCAATTTGTCGACGCGGCGAACGGCGATTACACGCTGTCGGTTACGTCTCCGGCGATCAACAACGGCTCGAACGCTCTCGACGGCGGCGCGCTCGTCGACTTCGACGGCAACGACCGTCGCGTCGGTTTGACGGTCGGCGGCGTCGTCGCGTCGGTCGATATGGGCGGCTTCGAGTATACCGCGATTATTGCTCCGGACCTCGACCTCGTCGATTCGTCGGTCGATTACTGGCAAACGGAAAAATTGGAAAACGGCGCGACGGTCGAACTCGACTACTTTGTCGCCGGTCAAGACGTCTGCGTCGACTTCAACGTTCAAAACGTCGGCGACGCGGCGGTTTACTTGAACTTCGGTTACACGATTACGCTTGTCGGCAAAAACGATAAGGGCGAAGTCGTTTACAACGCGACGCAAGATATTCGCTACTACGCGAATTCCTTCGAACGCTTCGATTGGCTGAACGAAAGCGACTGGATCGCCGCGGACGGTTCCGCGTCGTTGGCCGCCAACTTGGGCGCGCTTCCGGCCGGTCGTTACTCGATTACCTTGACGCTCGACGTGAACGGCGTCGGCAAGGTCGTCGAATGGGGCGAAGAAGACGGTTTCTCCGGCGAAAACAACAACGTTTACACCGGAACGTTCAACGTCTTCGAAGCGCCGAGTTCGGTCGTTACGACGGAACAAGACGTCGTCGACCCGACCGACGGTTTGATTTCGCTCCGCGAAGCGATCGCGCACGCGGGCTCTTACGAATACGTCTCGAACTTTATGGTCGCCGACGGAACGCAATACGTTCTCGAAAACGGCCAAATCGTTACGGTCGAAAACGGCTCGCTGACGGTTAAGGTCGACGTTGTTGAAAAGAACGGCGTGTTGGTCGACCTGCAAGACGGCGATCAATTCCTCCTGAACGGTCGCCCGATTTACTACCGCGCGCAACTCAACGGCGGTTACTTCGCTTACTCGATGGAAGAAGGCTCCGAGCGCGCCGACGTTTCCAGCGGCGAAGTTACCTTCCCGAACGGCGAAGCGGCGAACCTTATGCTGAACACCGACCAATACGTTTCGTTCGTCGTTGGATCGGATTTGAACCCGGCGGAAGGTCATCGTTACGTCTATCGCGTTTTGGCTTTCCCGAACGGCGAAACGGTCGTGTTGACCGACGGAATGGAACTTTCTTATTCGAACGTCGATTTCGTCTATCGTCAAAACGACGAATATCCGGAAGGCGCGTTCGTCTTTGACGACGGTTCGGTCGTCGCTTACGAAGACGGCGGCGCGTTGCAATTCGCGAACCTCTCGGTTGGCGTCTTGCAAACCCGCAACGAAATTTACAGCGAAGAACTGACGTTGGCCGACGGTTCGAAACTTCAAGTTACGGACGGCGTCGCGCGCTTGACGAAGAAAGTCGATCCGACGGTTACCTTCGCCGAATCGATGCAAGGGAAGACGATTACCGTCGACGCGAAGGCCGGTCCGATTGAGATCGCGAAGAACGTCGTTATCGACGGCGAAGATCGCGACGTTACGCTTGACGGCGCGAATTCGACCGGCGTCTTCCTCGTTCAAGAGGGGACGACGGCGACGATCTCGCGTTTGACGGCGACTCGCGGCGCGAATATCTTCGGCGGCGCGCTCGTCAACTTTGGCGAGCTGACGTTGAACGACGTCGACTTCTCCGACAACAACGTTCGTTTGACGGGAACCCCGGAAGACCAAGATTTGCGCGCGGGCCTTGGCGGCGCGATTTACAACCTCGGAACGTTGACCGTCGACGGCGGGACGTTCGAAAACAACTTCGCGTCGGAATTCGGCGGCTCGATCTTCTCGATGGGCGACCTTGTCGTTAAGAACGCTTCGTTTGTCGGCGGTTCTTCGTTCGCGGGCGGCGCGATCGCCGCGCAAGCCGGGACGCTTACCGTCGAAAACACGACCTTTACGAACAACGTCGCGGAAGTCGGCGGCGCGGTTTACACGCTTGTCGACGCGACCTTTGTCGCGGTCTCCTTCGTTAACAACAAGGCGACGGACGGGCGCGGCGGCGCGATTTACGCCGGGCCGCAAGCGACGATTACCTTCGCTTCGGCGGGCGAATCGACCTTGGCCGTTTCCTTCGAAGGAAACCAAGCGACCGAAAACGGCGGCGCGCTTTACACCGAAAACAACTTGGTCGTTCTGGGCGATTTGATCGCGAAGAACAACGAAGCGGGCGACGGCGCCGCGCTTTATATCGGCGGAACGTTGACGGTCGACGGCGACGCGACGATTACCGGTTCCAAATCGACGACGAGCGCGGTTATCGCGAAAGCGGTCGAAATCAAGGGGAACCTGGTTCTTGAAGCGAACGAATCGACGGGCGCCGCTCTCGAATCGGCGGGCGCGGTCGCGGTCGGCGGTTCGGCGACGGTTTCCGGCAACAAGACCGGCGGCGCGATTTCGGCGCAAGGCGCGGTTTCGTTCGGCGGCGATTTGACCGCGAAGAACAACGTCGCGAACAACGGCGCGGCGATCTCCGGGACGACGTTCAACGTCGGCGGCGACGCGACCTTCGAAAATAACGAATCGACGACGGGCGTGGTTCTCGCTTCCGACTCGATCGAAATCGCGGGCGCTCTCAACGCGACGGGCAACAAAGCGACCGAAGGTTCGATTATCTCCGGTTCGACGATCAACGTTGCGGGCGACGCGACGCTTTCGAGCAACGAATCGACGACGGGCGTTTTGGCGACGGCGGGCGCGGTTGCGCTGAACGGCGCGTTGACGGCTGAAAGCAACAAAGCGACGTTCGGCTCGATTATCTCGGGCGCGTCGATTAACGTCGTTGGCGCCGCGACGCTCGCGAACAACGAATCGACGACGGGCGTTTTGACGACCGAAGGCGCGGTCGAACTCGGCGGCGCTCTCAACGCGACGGGCAACAAGGCGACCGAAGGCTCGATTATCTCGGGCGCGTCGATCAACGTCGTTGGCGACGCGACGCTGACGAGCAACGAATCGACGACGGACGTTTTGACGGCTGACGGCGCGGTTGTTCTGAACGGCGCGTTGACGGCTGAAAGCAACAAAGCGACGGACGGTTCGATTATCTCGGGCGCGTCGATTAACGTCGTTGGCGCCGCGACGCT